>CALEHV010000045.1 GCA_937876465.1 uncultured Bacillota bacterium
CTCAAATTAAACGCATTTGTTCTTTCTTAGAACAATCATTAAGCTCCTATAGGGATTCATGTTTAATAAGCGATTACAATCCAGAAATAATTAAGTCCGGCATAGATAAATTTGACATCGAAAAAACATATTTAGATACTTCATGTGTAGAAGGTATTAACAATGTTTCCAAAGGTGAATTAATAACTTATTCAAAACGCCCTTCTAGAGCCAATATGCAGCCAGTTGCTGGCAGCGTGTGGTTCGCTAAGATGAAGGATTCCAATAAGATAATTGTAATTACCGAATATGATGAAGATTTGTTTGAAAATCACATTCTTTCAACTGGTTTCATGGGCATTAAATCATCTGATTCCCTACCTTTATCCCTTTTGACAGCAATGATTATTTCAAGTGATTTCAAAATCCAGAGAGATTTAAATTCTGTAGGTACAACAATGGCTGGTGTAAACAACGAAACATTCTTAAAAATTAAAGTTCCTAAATTGGATGAAAAAGAAGCAAAGGACTTCAATAATAAATATGGCCCCTTGGTCGCGCAGTTGTCTTATCTAAGAAGGAAGACCAATCTTCTAAAGGATACGAAAGACAGGCTATTAAAGAAATACTTCTGACATTAAATACCTTCTTAAATGGAGGTATTTTTATGAAAGATTTTAAGAGTTTTTTGCTTCACCAAAATTTAGCAAAAAACACCATTGAAGCTTATTCTTCAGCCGTGGAGATTTACTTCAAAGATTTCAATGAAATCAACAAGCAAAACCTATTAGCTTTCAAGGCTGTGCTAGTGGATAAATACAAAGGCAAAACAGTCAATTTAAGGATTCAGGGTATTAATAAATATCTTGAGCACATCGGCAAAGAAAAACTCAAACTCAAATACATCAAGGTCCAACAGAAAACGTATCTTGAAAACGTCATCAGCGATGCCGATTACGAATTTCTTAAAAATAAGTTGCAGAAAGATCATAACCTTGAATGGTATTTTGTTGTCAGATTCCTTGGAGCAACGGGCGCAAGAGTATCGGAATTAATACAATTCAAATACGAGCATTTGACCAGAGGATACATTGACCTTTATACGAAATCAGGCAAGATTCGTAGAATTTTCATCCCTAAAAAACTTAGAACAAGGGCAATCGAATACTATTCATCCATCCACAGAATAGAAGGATATTTGTTTCTCAATAAAGATGGAAAACAAATAACCACTCGTGGAATCGCTCATCAACTTAAAGTTCTGGCTGAAAAGTACAACATGAATCTAGCGGTTGTTTATCCTCATTCATTTAGGCATAGGTTCGCAAAGAATTTTTTGGAAAAAAGAAAAGATCTGGCTTTATTGGCTGATTTAATGGGGCATGAATCTATCGAAACTACAAGAATTTACCTAAGAAAAACAAGTGAAGAACAACAAGAAATAGTAGATACAATAATTACTTGGTAAGAAGTGTTACGCTTGCCTAAAAGTACTTAATTAATAAATCTTCTTTGATACGTTTCAATTGCCTGATTTGCTTTTCCAAAACAATCATTCTGTTTAATAAATTATTTAGCATACTTATGGATTCAGTGTTTGGAATGTAGATGTTTGATTTTTCAATCATATCTTTATTTAAGGATTGTTGAGCAGCACCGGTTGCATAGCCCTTTATTTCATCTATTAATAAACGCGAGGCAAAAAACATCAAACCTTTATAAGCATTTGTTTTAGATGCTATGCATATAACTGACTGGTTAAAGTATATTTCATCATCTAATATAAACGAAATCTTGTCCTTTGATGGTTCGATGATAGATAAAACACAATCTCCTGAATTTGCTGCTTTTGTTGCGCTGTGTTTTACACCTTCTGAAGTTATATATTCGCTTGCTGACAATATTGCAGGTGTTCCTGTGATAGCTCCTGAATTAATCCACTTTATCTTGCCGTTCCAATACTCAGGATGTTTCCTGGAAGGCGTGCCTCCCAGCGAAATATCTGCATATTTTAAGATACTTTCTTTTGTTGTCGGCCCCATTAAAACACAGTCGCCAAGCCTAATTATTTTATTTATTTGGC
>CALEHV010000046.1 GCA_937876465.1 uncultured Bacillota bacterium
GAGTAGGAATCTCCCATCTTCAAAACAATTAATTGTTTAAGTGGGAGTAGTTCAATTTTGTCTCTAAGTGTTGCACCATAACAGTAAAATCACCATTTATTAAAAAAGGAACCCTAAGGGTTCCTTAATTTGTTGCTCAAATTACATTAAACGGTTGTAGTATTCAATGACTTGGGCTTCATCAATGTCGCGTGTTAATTCAGCACGTTCTGGTAAACGAACGAATTCGCCAACCTTCTTGTCTGCATCGACTTTGACATAACCAACGATTGATGGTTTTGACTCAAGTGATTCTTTAACGACTACGAGATCGTGTCCCTCCTTAAGTGCAATTTTGTCTCCAACTTTGCAGAGGTAGGATGGGATATCGACTTTTGAACCGTTAACTGTGATGTGACCGTGATTAACTAATTGACGGGCAGCTCTACGTGTCTTTGCAAATCCCATACGGAAGACTAAGTTGTCTAAACGGGATTCGAGAATTCTGAAGAATGCAATACCTGTAACTTCGTCTGAAGCACGAGCAATCTTGAATAAACGACGGAATTGTCTTTCGTTGACTCCGTACATTTGTCTGAGTTTTTGTTTTTCAACTAATTGCTTGCCGTATTCTGATGGTTTTTTCTTACGATCTGGACCGTGTTGTCCTGGACCATAAGTTCTCTTCTTTCCTTTGGAAAATTCTTTTCCAGATTCAAGTAAAGTAATACCTAAACGACGAGCTCTTTTGTTGTTAGAACCAGTGTATCTCATGATTAAGTTCTCCTTTCACTTATGGCATTAAGCAAGAGGTATAGATTCCTAACTCCGGATGTGATGGATACGAATTTCACCATTTGAGCAGAGGCTACTCTTCCACGATAGTTCCTACATCAGTCGAGCTAATATCTATATGCTGCAACAATGCGAAAACTATATTACATATACTAAGAAATTAAGTCAAGAAATTTTTTAATCTAATATAAATATTAGTTTGTCAAAAATACATTAAAAGCAAAAGAAATTACCATAATATTTTTTGTTTTGTATATAAAACAATAACAATATATGATACAATCAATCACGAACATTATAGAGAAATAAGTATGGATGGCACAGGTATAGCATTAATTATCATAGGAAGTCTTGCTCTCTTAGCAGGCATTGGTTTCCTTTTATTTAAATTAGTTTTTGAGAAAAATAGATTACGTAGACAAATTAGAGAATTAGATAGCAGATTCCAATATTTGCACGCTCTTTTAATTGGCCAAGATGCTAATTATTTAAGACGTCTAGAAGTTATTGCTAGAAGTAATCTTTTGTATGTTGATATCCATACTCGTTATTTAAAAAGATTTAAAGAAGTTAGAGATAAATATGATGCACATACTCAAAGCGTTATTAATAACTTAAAAGATCTTGCAGATGATAAGAAGTTCAAAATTCTTAAAGAAGCATTAAAAGATGCAAATGATGTTGTCGCAACATATGAATCAGAAGTTAATGGTTTAAATAATTCACTTCTTCAAATCGTCAAACCCGAAGAAGATTGTAGACAAGCTGCAATTTCTCTTAGAGAAAAATTACGTTCAATTAAACAAGATTATTATTCAAAACAAGCTGATTTACAAATCATGGCTCAATCATTTGAAGAGACATTCAATTATATTGATGACCAATTTGCAGAATTTGAATCATTAGTTGAAAGCGCACAATACGATGACGCAAAAGATATTCTTCCAAAAATTTCTAATATCTTATTAGAACTCAGCAATTCTATGGGAGAACTTCCAACTCTTTGTGCAACGGTTGTTAACTATATTCCAGATAAGATTGCATCATTAGAAAATGCTTATGATGTAATGCAACACGAAAATTATCCATGTCATCATCTTTGCGTAACTTCTTCAATCAACGAAATGAAGAATCAAGTTACTCAATTAACTGGCAAAATTAAACAATTCAATATTCGCGGTGTTGAAGAAGAATTAAACAACATTGCTTCCCGTATAGACGATATTCTTGCTGCTTTTGATGAAGAAAAGAAAGCAAAAGATACTTTTGAAGCTGATAATGAAAATACTTATAAAACAGTTAATACAATTGAGAGAAGATTTATTAAACTTTGCAATACAATTCCTCAAGTTAGCAAGATTTTCATTATAAATGAAGAACATCAACAAAAGATTAATATTATTCAAAACGATATTAATAAATTAGGAGCCACAAAACGTACTCTCGACACATTAATTCACAGCTCTACAAAGCAACCATTCAGCGCCCTTGTTAAAAAGATGACTGAACTTTCTGATGCAAGTAAAGTTGTTATTGAATCAATGGATGAATTCTCAAAATATTTAATCTCATTAAAAGAGGATTCAGAAACTGCACATAAATTGATTTATGAATTGTTCGAAAATGCAAAGAAAGCAGAATACGATGTTACTAACATGAAAGTAGCTAAGATGAGCGAAAAATATGCTCCTACATTTGATAGATTCTATGAATTGGTAAATCTTTTAGAAGAAACCCTTCAACATACTCCAATTGATGTAGATAAAGTTAATGAATGCGTTGAAGAACTTAACCAAATTAATAGTGAAGTCCTTGATAAAGGTTCAATTTCAGAAGACTACAACATGATGGTCTTAGCAGAAAACGCAATTGTTTATGCAAATAGAGATCGTCATCGTACAAATGATATTGACGCTTTAATAACTCAAGCTGAATCATTATTCAATAATGGTGAATTCGAGCAAAGTTATATTGCTGCTGGCGAAGTATTAAATAAAATTCATCAAAATAGTGAAAATGAAAAGAGATAATTTGATTTATTTAGATAATGCTGCGACTACCCACCCAAGTGATGAGGTAGTCGTTTTGTTCAATAAAATTGAAAATGAAATTTTTGGTAACCCAAATAGCATTCATCATGTGGGCATTGAGGCAAATTCCTATTTAAACAAAGCACGTGAATCAATTTTAAAATCATTCAATTGCTCAAATCATCGTGTTGTTTTTACCGCTTCATCAACTGAAGCAAACAACCTTGCTATTAAGGGTTATTGCTTAAAATATCAAAATAGAGGCAAACACATTATTACAACAAATGTTGAACACCCATCTGTTTTAGAATGCTTTTATCAACTAAGAGATAACTTTGGGTTTGATTTAACAATTCTTAACGTAGATAAAAGAGGTTTAATTAGATTAGATGATTTAAGGTTCGCTATGCGAAATAGCACGATTTTAGTGTCCGTTATGGCGGTTAATAACGAAATTGGTGCAATTAATCCAATTAAAGATATTGCCGCAATTGTACACGAATACCCAAAGGCAGTTTTGCATGTTGATACAACACAAGCTATCGGTAAATTAGATCTTCCATATGATCAAATTGATATGTTTGTTGCCTCAGGTCACAAACTTCATGGAATTAAAGGATCTGGCTGCCTTGTTGCACGTAAAAACATCTCGTTCTTACCTTTAATTTCTGGTGGTGGACAAGAAGAAGGATTTAGAAGTGGAACACAAAGTGTTTCTCTTGCTTGTTCTTTAGCAAAAGCCATCTCTTTATCATTAAAAGGAATTCGCGAGAAAAATATTAAAACAAATCAATTGAATGCTTTATTAAGAAGTGAAGTGTCAAAGAATGGCGGAATTGTTTTGAATTCCAACGAATATTGCACTCCTTATATTTTCAATTTTTCACTTTGTGAAAAGAAGGCTGCTGTAGTGGTGGAAGCCTTATCTAATAAAGGCATTGCGGTATCAAGTGTTTCTGCATGCCACTCTAAAAGAGAAGCAAGCAGTTATGTTGCCGCAGCTATAGGAAGAAACGAAAAACTTTCAGCAAACACAATTCGTGTCTCGCTTTCTGAAGATACTACTGAAGAAGAAATCTTAGCATTTTCTTCCGCTCTTAAAGAAATTTTGGAGAATATTAAATGAAATACGACCATATTATGATTCGCTTTGGTGAATTATTTACCAAAGGTAAAAACAAAAAAGATTTTATAAAAAAACTTGCTAAGAATATTAGATCTGCACTTAGTGATTTTAAGGATTTAGAACACATTGTTCAGTACGATCATATTTATATAAAATTGAATGATACAGATCCTCAAAAAGTCGTTGAAATTTTGCAAGACATTTCAGGTATTTATTCATTGTCTCTTGTTTATAAAACAAGTTGTGATATTGAAATAATTAAAAAAGACTGTTTAGAAATTGCTAAACAAGAAGAAGGAAAAACGTTTAAAGTTCACACCAAAAGAGCTGATAAATCTTTCCCAATGGTTTCTGATGAAGTAAATAGAGCAGTTGCGACTGAAATTCTTAAAAATACAAGTTTAACTGTCGATGTACATAATCCAGACATCATGGTTAATGTTGAGATTAGAGAAAAGGCTACATACATATTTACTAAATCAATAGAATGCGCAGGAGGCTATCCTTTAGGTGTTGGTGGAAAAGTAATGCATATGTTATCTGGTGGAATTGATTCACCAGTTGCTGCATATCTTCTTATGAAAAGAGGTATCACAATTGAATGCATTCACTTTGCATCTCCTCCATACACAAATATTGGCGTTATTGAGAAACTTAAAGACTTGCTTAAGAAGTTAAATAAATTTCAAGCAAATATAAGATTAAACATTATTCCATTTACTAAATTGCAAGAAGAAATTTATCGCGTTAGTGATGAAAGTTACGCAATTACTTTGATGCGTAGAATGATGTATCGTTTAGCAAGCGGGTTAATGAAAAGAAGACGTTGTTTAGCTATTTCAAGTGGTGAATCTGTAGGACAAGTTGCTTCGCAAACGCTCGATTCTATCGGAGTAATTAATGAAGTTACTAATGTTCCTGTTATTCGTCCATTAGCTACTGTTGATAAGGCAGATATTATTAAACTTTCACGCAAAATTGATACATACGAAATATCGATTCGTCCATATGAAGATTGCTGTACAATTTTTGCACCAAAAAATCCAAAAACTAAACCGAGTTTAGAAAAATGTGAATATTTCGAAACATTATTTGACTATGAATCGCTGGTTAAAGAAGCTTTAGATAATGTTGAAGTAATTTATGTTAGCAAAGACGAAGATATATTTTAATTTTTTTGACAAAAAATAATTAATATAGTAAATTATTTAAAAATTATGAAAAGTCGTAAAGTAACTCTTTTATTTAGTGTATTGGCATTAGCAGTTGCTGGTGTCGGTTTTACAGCTGCAGCTATTGCTACTAAAAACGCATTGCCTGCAAACGCTCAAAAATATTCATTTAATAATGCTTATGTTAAAGGAAGTTTTGATAATTGGACAGAACAAAAGCAAATGTCAAAAATGAATAGTAACGAATGGGAACTTTATTGGTATGTTACTTCTCAATCAACTAATTTTGAATTTAAGTTTATTTTTGATAGTACATGGGCAGGTGGCGATAAAACATTCACAAAAACAGATACTGGATTAGCTTATGTTTGGAATGAAGGCGGAAATTTAAAAATTCAATGCGGCACAACTGTAGGTAAAAGAATGGAATTAAGATTCCATGTTTATAAAGAATATAGTGGTGATACGCAAGTTGAAGTTTTTCAAAAAGATGCATACACAGTAACTTTTGATTCTGATGGAGGTTCTGCCGTTTCTTCAAAAGAAGTCGGAACCGGAACATCTATTGCAGAGCCAACAGCTCCTACTAAATCTGGTTATATTTTTACTGGATGGTATGATGGCTCTACGAAAGTGACTTTTCCATATACAGTTAATGCAAATAAAACATTAAAAGCTCATTGGGCTGTGCCAACAGTTACTATCGGATCGACAGTTACAGCACAAACAATGTCTTATGATTCTGATAACAATCAATTTTATATTCATCCAGTTGCATTAGCACACGGTGATGCTGTTTCCTTTCAACTCGATGGTGCAGACTTGCCTTATCAAGATGGAAGTGCAACAAACTTAGTCAATCATAAAGTAGTTGTTGATATTGCTGATGGTGGAGTTTACCTCAAAAATGAAAGTGGAACTTGGAAAGCATATGTTCCAGGATATTCAGACAGACAATTTGTAATTAACGACATTCATTATGCAACTCAAACTAAGAGTGATGTTAACCCATACGAATATGTGTTGTATGGTGTAGAACTTAATGCAGGTGATACTGTCAAGGCAGCATACCAAGGTGGAGATGCATATTCCTTAGGTATTCAAAACGAAGGACGTTCTGTTGATTTTGATAAAGATGCAGGCGATAAAGTAACTTCGGTTAATACACACGGTGTGTATGATCTGTATCTTAAATCAAACGATACAGTTAATTACGATTATTTCTATGCCGCATATTCAACCAACTTTAATAATGCATTCAATTACGTAAATCAATTTGTTGATGGGTTCAAAGCAATTTGTAAAGAATCTGAACAAACATCAGAATATGTAGAAACTCTTAGAACAAAATGGAATGAAATGAATACTACATATACTTCATTGGATCAAGCCGCAAAGGATTACATTCTTGATGAAGATGATAACTTCAAATTTGTAGAATTCTATGAGGATTATGATTATATTTGTGGTAAATACAATTTTACAAACTTCCTCGGAAGGACATTACCACAATCATTAAGCAAAGGTATCTTATTAGGAAATAACGAATCTACATCAGTTGGAGCTATTGTGATTACATCATTAGCAACAATTACTGCTGGATTAGGGTTTGCCTATTATAAAAAACGTAAATCAAATTAATTGAACAAATTAGGTTAGCGCATGCTAGCCTTTTTGTTTTCTAAACAAACATAATTAAATAAAACTTTGATTATTTATTCTTTAATATTATTATTAAATTAATAAGCATATACTCGTATGAGATGTGCACCTTGGAGGATATTATGAAAAGAAAATATTTTCTAGCTGGCGCTTCATTAGCTTTTTTAATGGCGCTTGGAGTTGGCGCCTCTTTAATTAAAGAAAGCCCAGTTCGTGCTAACGCTGCTTCAACTGATTCGTGGTCGATGATTGGTTCGGCTAGTAGTTGGGGTACAGATGTACTTTTTAAATGGGATTCCGAAAATAAGTTTTATGGAAAAGAAGAAAAAGGTCGTTTTTCACTAGAAACAAATATTGAAAAAGATGAAGAATTTAAAATAAGAAAAGATTCTGAATGGACCATTAGCATTGGCTATGGTGGAAATGCGGGTCAAGGTATTGGCGCCTATTTAGATAATCAAGGTGGTAATTTTAAGGCTAAAGAGGCTGGATTTTACATTTTGACATTATGTGATGGTGTTGCTGGTTATGAGGATAGGTCTTATGGATTTGCAATATGCAAACCAATTGAAATTGCCATTATGGGTGAGACTGAAGCGGTTGCCGATATATATTATGAAGATTATTCAAATTCTGGCTATCAAATCACATATGATAGCAGCAGTTTCCATAAAGAAGGATACGTTTTAGAAGGTATATATTCAGATTCAACTTATAAAAATAAAGTTGCATCAGGATCATATATTACTGCTCAATCCTGTACTTTGTACGCAAAATACAATGAATTAAAAGACGAGGATGTATATTTCTATGATCCACGAGGCTTTATTGATTCAGAAAATGCTTGTGTGTACGCATATGATGACTTAGGAAATAAAAATCATGATTGGCCAGGTGTTGCTATGACATATGAAGGAGATCACTTATGGTCAGCAAAAGTTTCTTCTCAATTTAACAAAATTATCTTTAGTGCAACTATCAATTCACAAGAAAGACAAGGTTATGATTTAGATTTCAATAGTAATACATTTGGTAAAACATTTGTATTTACCAATTGGGGAACAGGACACAACCAATTTGATGGAGAATTCTGGGATTCAGTTGTTTGTCCATATAACTTGGTTCACGATTCTGCATTATACCCACTTTCTTTAAATACATCTGTAGATGATACAGTTTGTGAATACTTCAATTCAGAAGTTGCTTTAGCAGCTAGTGAAGAACTCATGTTCAATTATTATGAAGATGAGATTTCTCCATTATTAATTTCGCTATCAACCGGAGATAACAATGCTGTTAAGAAAACAGATGCAATATATCCGCATAATAATGCAACTAGCGGTGTTTATATGAAAAAACAAGGTAGTGCATGGTATCTTTGGGTAGGTGGTTATGAAGAAGTTCATGAATATTTATTAGAAGTTACCCACTCCGATACAACAAAAAATCAATATAACGTAGTTTTAAATGCTGATACTGAATACATGACTGAAGAAAATGTTCCAGTTGTAGCAGGCGATACACTTGCCTTCTATATTGATGGAGTATTACAAACAATTAATCCAAAATTAATTGGTAACAACAACTGTTATTCAAATGATGGTGTAACAACTGTTAGACTAAACATGAATTCAAAAATTTATGTCGACTTTACTAATGGCACATGTTTCTGTGATGGAATGATTGCAGGAGAATATGGCCTTGTAGTTAATAATAACTACATTAGAATGTCACACAATGATAATCCTGCAGATCCAACATTTGATGAATGGTATAAACAAGGATATTCATTTGCAAAGGATGATGTTATCCAATTTGTTAATACAACATCAACTACTGATGTGGCTAGTGTATTCTCAGTCAAAAAGATTAATCCATCTAGTGCACAAGGTTTTGCAATTGTAGATGATAAATTAGTTTGCACAGCAGAAGGTGGAAAATCTACTGACATTTATGTCAAATTTAAATATGGTGCAGATGAAGTCTACTTTGGTGATGTTGCTGAAGATTTACAAGCAGCAATCAACTATGCAAAATTATTCAATATACAAATGAATTCGATTTGTACATTAGATGATACAACATCTAAGGATGATATGCAGAATGCATGGTTGCTTGCTGAAGTTGACTTTGGTATGTTGATTGAATCTTCTCAAAACATTCTTAAGAATGCTACAACAAGCCATGCTAACGAAGATATCAAAACATTCGTTGCTCAATATGATTACATTATTGCTAAATACGGCACAAAGTGGTCATTAAATAACTTCGTTAGTAGAACACCAGTTTCATTAGCTATGTTCCAAAATAACTTTGTTGGAGTAACTAGTGAAAACACAATTCAAATCGTTGTAATTGCAGCAGTTGTTGCAGCTACTGCAGCAGGTGCATTCCTCTTTTTCAAATATCGTAAAGAGAATTAATAAGATCTTAAAAGATTAGGATGATTAATATCATCCTTTTCTTTTTGAATTAAAAAAAGAGAATGCAATTAATGCATTCTCTATTTCGCTTTTAAGATTCTTATTTAGCTTTCTTTGCAACTTTAACTAAGTCTGCAAACGCCTTTGGATCGTTGATAGCAACTTCTGATAACATCTTACGGTTGACGATAACGCCAGCTTTGTTTAATCCAGCGATGAAGCGTGAATATGAGATGTCGTTCATACGGCAAGCTGCATTGATACGTTTAATCCAAAGCTTACGCATATTGGATTTAAGTTTTCTACGATCGATGTAGGAATAGCGAAGTGAACGTAAGACTTGTTCCTTAGCTGTTTTGAAGAGGACGTGCTTTGAACCAAAGTAACCTTTAGCTCTTTTTAAGATTTTTGCGCGACGTGCATGTGTTGTAACGCTGTTTTTAACTCTCATTGCTCATTCTCCTTATTGAATTAAGGTTTTCACTCTCTTGAAATCTGTCTTGTCAACGAGTGAAGCCTTTCTTAAATGTCTTTTTTGTTTTGTGGTCTTGCGTGGAGCAAGGTGTGATGTGTAAGCACTGTGTCTTTTTAAATTGCCACTACCTGTGACCTTGACACGTTTGGCAAGTGCTCTTTTGGTTTTCATTTTTGCCATTGTTGTAACTCCTTCTTTCTATTTTTTTGCCTTTGGGGAGATGACTGCAGTTAACCATTTACCATCTAAAGATGGTGCTTTCTCAACTGCAGCGACATCATCTAGTAAGGACATGAATTTATTCATAACTTCCTCACCAACTTCGATGTGAGTCATTTGACGTCCACGGAATCTAACGCCTACTTTAACTTTGTTACCTTCTTCAAGGAAGCGTCTAGCAGCCTTGCATTTGGTTTCTAAGTCATGCATTCCGATTTGTGGAGTTAATTGAACTTCTTTAGTTTCGATTGTATGCTGTTTCTTTTTGTTTTCTTTAGCTTTCTTTTGTTGTTCGAAGCGCCATTTTCCATAGTTCACAATTTTGCATACTGGTGGATTAGCGTTTGGTGCAACGCAAAGAAGATCTAAATCTTTTTCAACAGCAATGTTGTAAGCTTCTCTAGATGACATCTTTCCTAATTGTTCGCCATTTGGACCAATTAATAAGACTTCTGGGAAGCGGACACGTTCATTAACGATGTCTGTGTTGGTGTTTCTCGGAGCTTGTTGTCCGGATTTCATTGGATAGTTATTTATAATCACTACCTCCTTACAATAAGAAAACGGGCACGAAGTGCGCCCGTTGTTTGTAATGCTAATTTGATAATTAACAGTAGCGTTTACCAATCAATCATTTGATCTGGTGAGAAGCGTGGGCGCTCTTCTTTCTACGATTTCTTGCGATATGATATTAACACTACATTATATGTAATGCAATAAATTTGTTATTTGTTTTCTTGCTGTGCTTCAACTTTTGGAAGTGCACGTGTTTTGATTTCTTCGCTTACCATCTTGATGAAATCATCTAAAGAGACAGTAATTTGCTGTCTATTACCTAAATGACGGTAAGTAACTGTTCCATCTTGAACTTCATGGTCGCCAATAACAAGAGTGTAAGGAACTTTCTTAACTTGGGCATTTCTCATTCTATATCCAAGTTTTTCTTCACTTGCATCTAAAGATGCACGAATTCCATTAGCCTTGAGTATATCAACGATTTGTTTGGAACGTTCTAAGTGGAAATTGTTATTAACAGAAAGAACTCTAACTTGTTCTGGAGACATCCATAATGGGAATGCTCCTGCGAAGTGTTCAGTAATAACTCCGATAAATCTTTCAACAGAACCGAAACATGCTCTATGAATCATAACTGGACGGACTTTTTCACCTTTGTCATCAATATAGTTGATATCAAATCTAACAGGTAAATTCATATCAAGTTGGATTGTTCCACATTGCCAGACACGGCCCATACAGTCTTTAACTTTGAAGTCGAGTTTTGGACCGTAGAATGCTCCATCACCTGGATTGATTTTGAATTCTTTGCCAGAGGCTCTACAAACTTCTTCAAGAATTCTTTCGGATTCATTCCAAATATCGATTGAACCAATATATCCTTCTTCAGGACGAGTTGATAATTCAATTTTGTAATTTAATCCAAACATTGAATAAACTTCATCATAAAGCTTCAAGATTGATTTAATTTCGGATGCAATTTGATCTGGTCTAACAAATGTATGAGCATCATCTTGTGTAAATGAACGAACTCTGAATAAACCGTTTAAAGCTCCTGAAGCTTCGTGTCTATGTACGTGTCCAAGTTCAGCATAACGAAGCGGTAATTCTCTGTAAGAATGCAAATCATTCTTATAGCAAAGAATTGCACCTGGGCAGTTCATAGGTTTAATAGCAAACTCATTTTCATCAACAAGAGTGATATACATGTTTTCTTTGTAGTGATCCCAGTGACCTGAAGTCTCCCAAAGTTCTTTGGAAAGCATAATTGGAGTATCAACTAATAAATAGTCGTACTTTCTATGAATTTCTTTCCACATGTTTTCAATTTCGGTACGGATGATCATTCCGTTTGGAAGCCAGAATGGGAAACCTGGACCAAATTCAGAAAGCATAAACAATCCGAGTTCTTTACCAATACGGCGGTGGTCTCTAGCTTTTCTTTCTTCTAAGATGCGTAAGTGTTCATTTAAAGCATCTTTTGATGGCCATGATGTTCCATAAATACGTTGTAATTGTTTATTCTTGGAATCTCCTCTCCAGTAAGCTCCAGCAATGCTTAAGAGTTTAAAGTTTTGAATTTTTCCAGTCTTTTCAACGTGTGGACCTGCACATAAGTCAAAGAAATTACCTTGTGAGTAAATAGTAATAACACCTTCGATTCCTTGAATAAGTTCAAGTTTATAAGGATTGTCTTTAAATAATTTTAAAGCCTCTTCCTTACTGACTTCTTTTCTTACAAATGGTTCATTTTTAGATGCAAGTTTATGCATTTCTTTTTCAATTGCAGCTAAATGTTCTTCTGTAAGTTGGAATGGAAGGTCGATGTCATAATAGAAACCTTCCTCAATAGCTGGACCAAATCCAAGTTTTGCTTCTGGATAAAGGTTCATAATTGCTTCAGCCATTAAGTGGCTTGTTGAGTGGTTAAGGGTGTGTAATTGATCTAACTCCATAACGTTATCCTCCTAATAAAATAAAAAAACGTCCTCAATATAAGGACGCTATTAACGTGGTACCACCTTATTTCATATACGTTGTATATGCACTTTGGTTTTCTCTATAACGGGAGAGCCCGTCTAAGTTATTTCCCTAGAAGCTCAGAAGTGGTATTAACAAGTTTCTCATAGAAGCATTACAGCACTTGTGCTTCCTCTCTTGATGAGAAATGATTTGCTAACGTGTCTTCGTCAACGCTAAATAAATATTATGCTTAAGTAAGCATTAAATCAAATGATTTTCATCTTCTTGAATGCATAAGCAGCAGCACCCATTAAGCCTGCTTCTTCTTTAAAATAGCATTCAACAATATTACTTTGAGGATTATCGGCTAACAAACTAGCAAAGAAGAATTGTTTAGCCTTCATAACCCCGCCTGTAACACAAATGATATCTGGTTCGTATGAATCTTGAATCATAACGATAAAATCGTTAATGATATTCATCCATTCATTATAGACTTCTATTGCCTTTATATCCTGTTTAGAAACAAGATTAAATAATTCTTTTGCATTAGATATTTTTAATCCATTTATATTTGCAAGATTAACAATTCCCGTTCCTGAAGCAAGATATTCGTACTCATAAACTTTATCTTTATATTTGTATGCGGTGTGCCCGATTTCAGTAATGTAGTCTTGATTTTCTTCGTCAATAACTAAGGCTCCACCTAATCCTGTAGAAATAGTGATGAAAAATACATTTTGATATTCTTTGCCAGCACCCAATACTGCCTCTGCTAAGCAAGCAACTTCAGCATCGTTTCTAACAAAAACTGGAACTTTGTATTTGTTTTTCATGAATTCGCCGAAAGGTATGCTCTTTACATGAACATTTGGCAAATCATAAATAAATCCGTTTTCTCTATTGATAACTCCAGGAAGTCCACATCCAAAAGCGACTACATCAGTTAAGTCAAATTGTGATGCGAGATCGTCTAGAGATTTCAAGAAATCTCCATTAGAGTCTCTGACAGTTGGAATTGTTTTAACATCCTCAACTTCAAAGTTCTCGTTAATAAGGGCAACACGAGAGTTTGTTCCGCCAATATCAAATGCTAATACTTTTTTCATATTATCTATTTACCAATTTGATTACTTCTAAGAGTTCATTTCTTTGATCTTTCTTTTGCTTTAAAGCTTCTTTAAATGGAGTGCGAATAATATGATTATTCCTAATACCAATTGCTACTCCTGATTCGCCATCTTCAATTGCTTTAATTGCATCAACTCCAAAGCACGAAGCCAATATTCTATCATTTGCTGATGGAGAACCGCCTCTTTGAATATGTCCAAGCACTTGTGCACGTGTGATTATGCCTGTATTTTCTTCAATTTGACGTGCGAAATCATGGATGTTTTCATACATGTGTTCGCTGACCATAATCATGGCGTGTTTTTTCTTTCCTTGAACGCAAGCACGTAATTTATCGCATACTTGTTCTAATGTTAAAGGAAGGTCTGGAGTAATGATCATTTCGCAACCTTCTGCGATACCAGAATTTAATCCAAGATCTCCACAGTGACGACCCATTACTTCGATTAATGTACATCTCGAATGAGATGTAGTGGTGTCTCTAATTTTATCAACGCATTCACAAATTGTATTCAAACAAGTGTCATATCCAATTGTGAAATCTGTTGAAGCAACGTCGTTATCAATTGTTGCTGGAATTCCGATTGTGGTGACCCCTTTTTGTGCAAGTTCAGCAGCACCTCTATAAGTTCCGTCTCCTCCAATTACAACAAGAGAATCAATGTTATATTTTTTTAAAGATCTAATTGCTTGCTCTTGAACTTCTGGATACTTAAATTCAGGAAGTCTTGCTGTTTTTAAAATAGTTCCTCCGCGGTTAATAATATCGCTTACGAAACTACGATCTACTTGTTCTATATTGCCTTTGACTAGGCCTTTATATCCATCGTAAATTACGAACATGTCGTAACCAAATTTAATGCCTGTTCTAACAACTGCTCTAACACAGGCGTTCATTCCAGGTGCGTCGCCACCTGATGTTAATACTGCTACACGATGTTTCATACGTTTAACTTCTTTCTAAAATATGTGAAGAATTCGTTTTTAAAGAAATCTTCGAAAATATTATAATCTATAAGATTAACTCGTAAAAGTATAAAAGAATTTTTCATTGTGTATAACTTGTGGATAACAGGTGTATATGTATGTGGGCAAATTTAAAAACATGCGAACACATCGAATGTGTGCGTTTTTGCGTATGTGTATAAGATATCCACAACTTCTAAAAAGTGTCGAATCCATCGAAACTTTTCGCTTGTTTCTTCGCGTATGTATGATATGATTTACTCACTTAAACTTATGACATACATTTCAGCGAAAGACTTATACGAAATCAGAATTGCAGGCCTTGTTAGTAACATCGACAAGGACGTTATTATTGAGCTTTATCAACCTATCATGGGTTCGAAAGCCACAATACTTTATTTGACACTTTTAAAACAAAAGAGAAATGAAGATGACGAAACATATATTTTCTCTCATGAAGAATTACTTTCATTAATGCAAATTGTTCCAGGTGATTTATTTGAAGCAAAACGTGTTCTTGAAGCAGTGGGACTTATGAGAACTTTTGAGAAGGAACAAGATTCTAAAAATCAATACATTTATGTTTTATATTCTCCAAAGACACCAAACGAATTCTTCGATGATCCTTTATTTAAGCCATTATTGATTCAAAAGCTTGGATATAAAGAAACAAAACGTTTGGCACATCATTATCATTACGACACAGAGATTCCTGGAGATTATGTAGAAGTTAGCGCAAGATGGCACGAAGTCTTCCATTTAGATTTAGATGATAAGTCCTTAGACAAGAAAATTAATGAAAATGTTATTGGACATGAATCAGGAAGAGCAAAAATCTATTTTGATAATGATGTATTCTTTGAATACATTTCTAATCATTCTCAAATTAGAAAGAGTGTATTCAAGGCTAAAGAGCTAAGAACAATTGAAAAAATTAGTGCTTTATTTGGATTAAATGAAGAAACGATGGCAGACATTGTTTTAGAAGAATATAACCCAGAGAGCGAAGAACACTTCGATTTTGAAAGAATATCTAAACGTGCAGAAGAAAATTCTCATTATTCATTCTTACAAAAAGGATGCAATGCAGAAGTTTCAAAAATTACAGGAGATACTGCACTTATCAAAGATATACATAAAAAAGACACACTTTCGCCTTATGAATTCTTAAGTGAAAAGCAAGGGGGAACTAGATTAGCATCAAGCGATGTCGACATTATTAAAAGCTTGATGATGGACTATGGATTCGGAAACGGTGTTATTAATACAATTATCGATTTCGCATTAGAACATTGTAACAACGTTCTTAATAAGAAATATTGCGAAAAGATTGCAGTCTCTCTTATGAGAGAAGGCATCAAAACTGCAATCGATGCTCTTAACTATTTGTCAAAACCTATAGAGGCAAAACTAGTTAAAAAGAGCAATGAAACAAATTTCTTCAAAGGATCAACAAAGAAAGTTCAAAAAGCAGAACCTAAAGATGATGAAGAAGAAATTAGTGATGATGAGATTTTAAATATCATTAACGATATTGAAAATAGTAAGAAAAAAGGAGGTAAATAACATGAAAGAATTTAATGTTAAAGCCACAGAAGAGGAATTATTAGTTACCGATGATAACCTAAAAGGTTATATAAATGAATTAGTAAAAGAACTCAGAGACGATATTGAGGTTTATGAACAAATTAAACCTTTAGGTCTCACATTGGGAGAAGTTAAGCAAAATATTGCTAAACTTGCCGATTTTAAAGACGATTACAACTATTGTAAAAATTGTCCAGGAATCGATAAATGCGATAAACAAATCCCTCATGTTAGAATGACTCTCCGTAAAGAAGGCAATTATATTGCTGTCAATCACGAAACATGTGAACGAATTTTAGAGAAGATTCGTGTTGACAGTAAGTACCTTAGAAGCGATTTTCCTGAAGAATGGAAAGGATCTACATTAAGAACCCTTGATTTAAGTGAAAATCGTAAAGCTGCAATTAAGGAATTTAACAAAATTGTTAAAGGTACTTCATCAAGATGGTTATATGCATATGGCAACCACAAAATCGGTAAATCATTTATGATGGTTACATTCGCAAACGAATTTGCTGCAATGAATAAAGGACAAGTTGCAGTTTGTGATTGTGCAACATACATTGGGGAACTTGCTGATCTTTTATATAAAGATAAAACTGAGTTCCAACGTCAAATGGTTAATGCTGCAAAAGTACCATTATTAGTTCTTGATAACTTTGGATCTGAATACAAAAATGAAGTTATAAGAGATCAAATCGTTATTCCATTGCTCTCTGAAAGAGAGAAAAATGGAAATGTAACGTTCTTTACAAGCGAATTTGATTTCGCTGATATTAAAGAAATGTACACATTAGGAAAAAATGCAGGTTCTATACGTGCAAAACAACTAATTAACATCTTAGTTAGCGCATGCGATAAAGAAATTGATATGACCGGTGTGTCTATTTACCGAAAATAATCTTTTCAATTGAATTAACTAAAGAAGCAACATCTGAATCATTATTGATTATGGCTGTTGCTTTTTTCTTTTGTTCTTGAGCCTTATATGATTTGTTGAGTTCTAAATAAGCTTTATAGTCTCCATTACGGGCCTCAAGTCTTTCTTTTTGGACTTTAGGAGATACTTCGACAATATAAATCTCGTCAGCTAAGTAATCTAATCCTGAGGCAAAAAGGAGTGGAATTTCTAAAACAACATTATCATCTTTGTGTAATTTAGAAATTTTAGAATTCAAAAATTCTTCAACTTTCTTCCAGATGAACTTTTCCAATCTTATTTTTTTATTAGGATTTTCAATTAAATATTGTTTTAAAAATTTGCGATCGACTTGTCCGTTGATAAGTTTTAACGTTGGTATAAAGGCATTAATGCCTTTAATAATTGTTCTATCTTTGTATAATTCGTGAACTATTTCATCGGCATCATATTTAATATATCCTTTTGTTTTTAAATAATCCGAAACAAATGATTTGCCGGTAGAAATAGCGCCAGTAATAGCGACAATATGTGGTTTATCTAAGTCTTTTTGACATTTTGGACAGAAGGTAGTTCCTCTTCCATTAACAAAAATCTTTTTAAGTTTTGTTCCACATCTTGAGCAATTTTGACCCTTTTTTCCGTAAACTTCTAATTCTACTTGGAAATTACCAGAAACACCTTGAGCAGGGTGATACGATTTGATTGTTGAACCTCCTGCTTTAATTGCTTTATTTAAAACCACTTTGGAGGCGTCTAAAATGTTTTTCAAATCTTTATTGCTAACCATTTTTGCAGGAGTTAATGGATGTATTTTGCATTTGTATAAAACTTCATCAACGTAAATATTTCCTAACCCAGACATAATGCTTTGGTCAAGCAAAGCTTGTTTTATAGGAATTGATTTATTTTTAAATGCTTTTTGCAACAAAGAAATATTGTCTAACATAAATGGGTCCGGGCCAACATTTGAAAGTGGTGGAACATTTTTATAATTTTCTTCATTAAACAAACCTAAGTATCCAAATTTTCTTGTATCGTTATATGCAAGATATGTTTGATCTGTGAAGTAAAACAAAACGATATCGTGTTTTTGAACAGGTTCATTATTTTCTCTTAAGAAATATTTACCTTCCATACGGAGATGGCTAACCATAACTAAATCAGTATCGAATTTAAATACTAAAAATTTGCCAATGCGTTCAAATTTTTCAAAAGTCTTTCCTTTTAAAGAAGTTGAAAATTGTTCTTGAGAAACGTTCAAATTTTTCTCTCTTAAAACTTTCACATGATCAATAGTTTTACCTTTGATCAAGTTGGCTAATGTATTTTTAATAGTTTCAACTTCTGGTAGCTCAGGCATTTTATTTAGCATCGTACCAGGTACGACCATATCCTCCATCAACTTCAAGTTTTACATCTAACTCTAAAGCGTTTTCCATTATTTCTTTCACAAGTGAAAGAGTGATATCTTTTTCATCTTTAGGAACTTTAAACAATAATTCGTCGTGGATTTGGCAAATCATTTTAGATTTAAGTCCTTTTTCTTTTAATGCTTTATCTACTTTAATCATTGCTATTTTGATTAAGTCTGCAGCAGTTCCTTGAATTGGTGCATTTAAAGCAGCTCTATGAGCAAATTCTCTAACTTGATAATTTGCATCATGAATTTCTCTAAGATATCTTCTTCTACCCATCATAGTAGTGACATATCCATCTTTTTTAACACTTGCTGAAATGCCTTGGAAATATTGTCCAATTTCAGGATATGCTTCATAGAATGAATTGATTATTTCTTTTGCTTCTTTAGGGCTTACTTTAATTTGATCTGCTAAGCCCCAATCACTGATACCGTAAATAATACCGAAATTAACAGCTTTAGCACGTCTTCTTAATTCGCTAGTTGGATTATCGACATGGAATACACGTTTTGCGGTGGAAGCATGAATATCTTCTCCAGAAGCGAAAACATCTTGTAAAGTTTTACATTTTGATAAAGAAGCGAGAATTCTTAATTCGATTTGCGAATAGTCTAACGAAAGGATTGAATAGTTGTTATCTTCATAGAAGAAAGCTTTACGAATTGTTTTGCCTTCCTCATCTCTTACAGAAATATTTTGTAGATTTGGTTCACTTGAGGATAATCTTCCTGTTGCTGTTAAAGCTTGATTAAATAATGCGTGTATTTTTCCATCTTTGTGGATTTGAGAAATCAAACTTGTAACGTAAGTGGACATTAATTTTGCATATTTTCTATATGTTAAAATTGCAGGAACAACTGGATGTTTATCTTTTAATTCGTTAAGAACATCAACCGATGTTGATAATTTCTTATCTTGGGCTTCTAATCCAAGTTTATTAAACAAGATATCTCCAACTTGTTTTGGAGAATCGATATTAAATTCTTCTCCAGCAAGTTCGTAGACTTCTTTTTTAGCTTTATCAAGTTCAACTTGAAATGTTTTTCCTATATCTTCTAATACTTTTCCGTTTAGTGGGAAACCTTCGTATTCCATATCAGCTAAAACTTTGCTTAATGGCATATCTACATTAGTGAAAAGATCTAAACATCCTAAATCATCAATCTCTTTAATTGCCTTTTTGCTAATTTTTAATGTTCCACGAGCAATTTTGCAGGCTCTTTCTGGGTCTGTGTTATCAAATAACGACAACATATTTTCTTTGCTTGAATTAATATTCACACCAAAGAAACGCATTGTTGCTCCAATTTCTCCATTTAGAGAAGTATCTAATATGTAAATTGCAAGCAAAGCATCGAAGTATAAGCCTTCAATTTTAATCCCAAGTTTATTTAACGCAACGCTAATTGCTTTAAAATCGAAACAACATTTTTTGATGTTCTCATCTTCCAAGATTGCTTTTAACTTTTTATCTTTAAGTGCATCTTCGATAGAAATATAGTAATTATCAATTTCGTTTGAAATTGCAATTCCATGTACTGTGGATTTGAAATAATTTCCTGGTTCGATGTCTAAGCTAATTCCTAATGTATTACCAAGTTCGATTCCTTCAAAAGAAGAGACAGTTTGAATTTCAATTTCTCCCTTGTCTTCTTCGCTTTTTTGAAGTTTGTTTGGAAGTCTATTTAAAAATTGGCGAAGTTCATATTGGTTGCAGAATTTATTTATCTTATCAAAGTCAAAGCCTTCGTAAACTGTATCTGAAACTTCAAAAGGAAGTTCAACATCTAAACAAATAGTTGCTAAGCGTTTGCACATTAAACCTTGTTCAGCGTATGTTGCAATTGTTTCGCCAAGTTTGCCTTTAATTTCAGAAGCATGTTCAATAATGCTTTCTAATGATCCATATTCTTGGATAAGTTTTGTGGCTCCTTTTTCCCCGACACCTGGAATACCAGGTAAGTTATCGGAAGAGTCGCCTCTTAAGCCTTTATAATCAATTATTTGAAGTGGAGTGTAACCATATAGTTCAACCATGTTTTGTTCATTCATAACAATCATGTTTGACATACCAGTTTTGAGTAACGAAATATTAATTTTGTCGTCAATCAATTGCAAATAGTCTTTATCAGAAGTGTAGATGACTACGTTATAGCCTTCTTTGCCTGCTTTTTTAGCGAAGGTTCCACAAATATCATCAGCCTCCCATCCTTCTTTTTCATAAGTGAAAACATTTAAGGAACGGAGTAACTCTCTCACAATTGGCATTTGGATTTTTAAATCTTCAGGACATTCTTTACGATTAGCTTTGTAATCTTTGTTTTCTAAATGTCTAAATGTAGGTTTTCCTGTGTCAAAGGCAACAAATAAAACGTCGTTTTGCTTGATGTTTGCAAGAATTTTATTAAGCATATTTGCAAATGCAAATACTGCATTTGTAGGAACGCCTTCTTTATTTCTCATGATTGATGGATTTGGACCATATGCAGTTGCATAGTAGGCTCTAAATAATAATGAATTTCCATCAATAACGTATGCTTTAGCCATTTATTACATCCTCCATAGAAGAAACTTTTTGAATATTAAATTCGTCAGTTGATTGTTTGTAATATCCTTCAACGATGACCATATTACCTTTTCTTAATGCTTTTTCAGAAACTTTGAATGCTTCTGGGAATACGGTAAATTCTGTTTCGTATGACTCGTCATAAACTGTAAGGAAAGCCATACGATCACCTTTTTTGGTTTTAATTATTTTTGCATCTCTTATAATGCATGCTAATTCTAAAGAATTACCGTTTGAATTAGAAATTTGTTCTAAAGAAACAAAATTCTTATTTTGTATTTTGGATTTAGCTAATGAAAGCGGTGAACCCGATAACATTAGACCTAATGCATCAAATTCACGATTAAGATTGAAGACAGGATTATCTTCATATTCAACTAGATCAGGTTTCATATTGATGCCTAAATCTAAGAACATTTGTCCATTTTCGCCTTCTGCTGCGCTTGCATATTGCAAAGCCTCAGTCATATTTGAACGTAATGTAACCCTATTAACTCCCAAACAATCAAGTGCGCCGGCATCAATTAATTTCATAATGAATTTTTCGTTAATTTTGTAACGATACATTCTTGCGACAAAGTCGCAATAGTCGGTAAACGGACCATTTTGTTTTCTTTCATCGATTATATCTTCAGCAATTTTTGAAGTGATTCCAGAAATTGATGTTAATGGGAAATATATTTTTTCATTTATTTGTTCATACCAAAGTAATGATTCATTAATACTTGGGTTCACAATCTTGATATTTCTTGATTTGATTTCAGCAATTGTAGTGGTGAACCATTTGCTATTAGAGTTTGTTAAAATTGAAGCATAGAATTCTTGAGGATAATGTGCTTTTAGGTATGCCATCCTACAAGTTAATATTGCGTAACCTAGGGCGTGTGACTTATTAAAACCGTAGTCACCGAACTTATAAATAAGATCCCAAACCTTATTTGCCTCAGTTTGAGGATATTTATTTGCGATTGCCCCTTTAATAAATTTATCTTTATAAGAGGCCATCTTATTCATATCTTTTTTAGCAATTGCTCTTCTTAGTAAGTCGGCTTCTCCAAAGGAAAATCCAGCCATTTTATTTGCAATTTGCATAACTTGTTCTTGGTAAATGATAATTCCGTATGTAGGTGAAAGAATTTCTTCAAGAGCCTTAGAAAGATATGTGAATTTCTCTCTTCCATTTTTCCTTGTAGCATATTTATTAATGTTGTCCATAGGACCGGGTCTATAAAGCGAAATAAGGGCAACAATATCTTCAAATTTAGAAGGCTTTAAAACTTTAATAGATTTTCTCATTCCAAAAGACTCAATTTGGAATAAACCCATTGTTTTGCCTTGGGCTATTAACTTGATAGCTTCTTCATCTTCAAAAGGAATTTTATCTCTATCTAATGAAATGCCGCGATTATGTTTAATTCTAGCAATGCAATCATCAACAACAGTTAAATTTCTAAGAGCAAGTAAATCCATCTTTAAGAATTGCTGTGGCTCTAGATAATCTTTTTCAAATTGTTCAACTACATTACCCATTGAATCAATAGTGATAGGAATAACACTATCTAAAGGCTCATCGTTTAAAACGATGCCTGCAGCGTGGAGACTGCTTTGACGTGGTAAACCTTCTAAACGTCTTGCTAATAAAACAATCTGTTTATAATAAGCATCTTCATCTACGAGTTTTTTAAAGGCTTCATTAGTTTTATAAAGCTCATTGATTGTAGCGGAATCGCCATTTTCATCTTCATGAATTAGTTTTGTGAATTGCTTAATGTCGTATTCATCATAGTTAAAGACTCTTCCGACATCGTTTAATGCAGCTTTAGCTCCAAATGTTTGAACAGCAATAACTTTAGCGACTCTATTTTCGCCATATTTATCTTTTAGATATTCAACGATTTCTTCACGATATATGTCGGCAAAGTCAACATCGATATCAGGTAAAGTTTGTCTTTGTTTATTTAAAAATCTTTCAAAAATTAAATTATATTTAATAGGATCTGCTTGAGTTATACCTAAAACATAAGACACTAGAGAACCAACAGCAGAGCCACGTCCCGGACCAACTGCGATATTATGGTTTCTAGCGTATGCAATAAAATCTTGGACAACTAAGAAGTAATCACTGTAACCCATGGATATAATAATGTCTAATTCCATATCGAGACGTTCGTGATATTCTTCAGAATCTAGGCCTTTTTCAAGCAATCTATCATTTGATAGTTTTCTAAGATATTCATCGCTTGTTAAATTGAGTTCGTTTTTGTATTGAAGCATCTTGCCCCTATTTGATATAAATTCAAAATTAACAAGATTTGCAATCTTCTGAGTTAGTTCAATTTCTTCTTTTAAATAAATCTTATTTATTTGGCTCTCATCAAGAATGCAATGAATGCCTGTTTTCTTTTTGTCTGTTAAAACAATCTTTTTTGCAATAGCAGATAACATATCTAATGCAATTGCATCACTTGCTTTCACATATTTAATCATTGGGAAAGCTACTAAATCGAACGAGAAATTTTTGCAATATTCTCGAATTGATTGCATATATGCCTCATCGTTTCTTTGAAGGCCAATATAAAAATTTTGAATTCCTTTTGCAAGAGACGGCAATTGCTTTGAAAAAACTGCAAGATTCGAAAACTCTTTATTGTTTGATCCTAAAATAACCGCTAGACCCTCGTTATTTTCTTGAATTAATCGAGCGTTGAGTTTATTTGTTTGAGAAGCAAAGTTTAGTTTTAAGAGATTTCTATAACCTTGTTCATTCAAAACAATAAAAGTGAATAATTTGTCTTCAACAATCAAATCTTCTCCGATGATGTATTTAAGATTTTCTTTTTTGCAAGTGTTTACGAATTCAGGTGCCTCGGTTAAATTGTTGAAATCAGTTAACGACAAAACATTGTACCCAAGTTCCTTAGCTTGTTTGACATAGTCAGAAACTTTAAGTGCACTTTTTAGGTATGAATAACCGCTATAAACGTGTAAAGGTACAAAGTTCATAACTCTATTATAATTTCTTATAAAGAAAAAAGGTATCAATATTTGGTACCTTTTTGCATGTGTGAGAATATTTAGAATTATTTTATAAGTTTGTCGAGTTCGCTAACAAGTTTTGGAAGATCGTCCAATGATTTAAGTTTTGCTCCGCTAGCTTGCGTATGGCCGCCACCTTGGTATTTGGTTGCAACTGACTCGACAGATATACCATTACTTCGTAATGATATACGATAACAATTTTTAAGTTCGTCCCAAGAAACCGACATCCATATTTTGATTTCATCGAAATGATCAAATAAGTACAAACAATCTTTGCCTTGTTCAGGTTTTAAATGAAGTCTTTCTAATGTCTCTTTTTCTAAGACATAATAAGCGACACCTTTTTTAGTGACATGATAGTTGTCTAAAACCCATTTTGTGAAATCAATTGAATTGATATCTTCGCTATACATTTCTTTATAAATTTGGTTTATATTTATGCCTTTTTGAACTAAAAGTTCAGCAATAGCAAATGTATGGGCGTTAACTTCTGAATATAAGAAACGATTTGAGTCTCCAACGATAGCTTTGAAAAGCCATGCTGCTGTAGTTTCGCTAAGTTCATATTCTCCATCAAATTTGATGAGCATATTTGCAAGTAATTCACCTGCTGCAGACATAGTGTCATCTACAATTTGAATTTTGCCGTAATGATCTACTTCTGGATGGTGATCAATTTTAATAATAGTCTTTGCTTTTTTCCAACGCTTATCGTCGGTTCTATCGCATGTAGAAGTGTCTAAAATAATCGCAAGAAAATGGTCTTCAAACCATTTATCTTCAACTTTCATCATTGAAGGGAAACAACGTGGAGTTAAAGTGACATGATCTTCTCCAAGATAAATTACTTCTTTATTTGGGAAGTTGTCTTTTATCCAAGAGACCATTGCCATTTGGCAACCTAAAGCATCATAATCTGGTCTAATGTGTCTAAAAACGGCAATTTTATCATATTTTTTGATGTATTTTAAAACGTTTGCATACTTTGTATGAAAGTCTTTACATCTATTAATAATTTCTGAATCTAATTTTATGTTCATACATATTTATAGTAGAGATTTTTGAATATTTATTCAATTGAAACTACAAATATCAAAGCAACAAAAAAGTACCTCATTAATAAATAAGGTACTTAATTGAAATAATTTTATTTTGCTTCTGGATCGAGTTCTAAGAAGTCTTTCATTGAAAGATACATTGAACCTTCATCACTTGCATCACCTTCACGGTAATCATCTAATGTTGGTAATGTTTTTGTGTAGTTACCTTGTGATTTTGATGATGCGGTGAAGCTTTCTTCTTCGAATGGATTTCCACCTGGAATGATTTTTGCATATTGACCTGTATATGGGTTATCAATTTCTTTCATTTCTCCAGTTTCACTATCTGGCCACATAACCTTTTCTGGAACATAGAGATCAAGCATAGCTTGTTCAGCAATTGTTAATGGGTAGTGAGGTGTTGGATCTCCTTCTTTCCAGTTTCTATCTTTGTAAAGAAGACGTGCGACACCACCGAAACCGAATTTAGCATTTTCAATGATTCCATCATTGACTGTGTAATCGTAGTAGTATGAACGATATTGTTTGAAGTAAAGTCCTTTGAATTCTGTACCCCAAATAGCTTCTGATGATAGTGGAACAACTGGGTTACCGTCAAAGTCGATATCTTTTGCAAATTGTAATTCGAGTCTGACATGAAGTTTGCCTTCTTGGTGTTCAACTGTTGCAATTCTTTCATGACCCATTAATGGATAATGTTCGACATACAAACTTTCGTATGCGTCCATAACTTCGTAAGCTCCAGCAATATCAGCAAGAACGAGTGGTGAGTTACCACCAAGTGTGCCAATTTCGCTCATTAATTTTGGTGATGTTTCACGTGAAGTCTTGAATGACCATGGATCAGATGGATCTCCTTCACCTTCTTCGTTGATAGCAGTGTAAACATAGTTTGCAACGCCGTTTGCTTCCCAAATGACTGTTTCTGATGCCATTTCACTTGGATTTTCATAATCAATGCATTCTGGGTATTCTGGATCATCTCCGATAGCATCTTTGTTATATGGATATAAGAGTGAATCTTCAACCATTCTAACTTTGTTATCGTCGTAACGAGTGAATGATGTAGCACTTGATTCAAGTCTAACGAGTTCTTCGTACTCTGATTCCTCTAAGCCATCAACCCAATTCCATCTTGGTGAATAATTGATGTATGAAGTTGTGAGCTTTGTGATCATTTTGTCACCAGCATCGAAAATGCCTTCACGGTAGATACCAGTTTCATCATTTTCCAAAGCTTCGATTGTTACGTCACCTTTGAGATTACGAACGAATTCATCAAGTTTGTTGACGTATTTGTTGCCGCCACAGCTTGCTAATGTGCATGCAGTTAAGAGGGCGGCTGGAACTAATGTTAATATTTTTTTCATATTAGTTTTCCTTCCTTTCTTTTAAATTGCATACATTTTACAGAATATTATTCTATAAAGTCAACTATTAATTATGGAATGAGGGTGTAAAAAAAGAACACGTTTTTTGTCGAGCGTGTTCTTTTTATTAATTATAATTAATTCTCTTTCTTATAGAAAGAATAAGTATCTCTAGCAATCATGACTTCTTCGTCAGTTGGAATGATTGCAACTTTAATTTTGCTGTTTGGAGTTGAGAGTAATGTATCTTTTCCACGAATTGATAAATTCAATTCTCTATCAATTTCAACACCAAGTGCAGGAGCAATTTCATCAATAACTTCTTGTCTTGTTCTTGCTGAGTTTTCTCCAATTCCTGCTGAGAAGACAATAATGTCTGCTCCACCTAATCTTACGAAATATTGACCGATGAAGTCAGCGATTCTTCTAATGAATAATTTGTTAGCTAAGATTGCTTTTTCGTTTCCTGCATCACATGCTGTTAAGACATCACGTGAATCATTTGAGACTTCTGAGACACCTAAGAAACCTGATTTTTTATTGAAGATTTGATACATTTCTTCAACCGATTTACCAGTGCATTGGCAAAGGTAATTCATAACTGATGGATCTATATCACCTGTACGTGTTCCCATCATAATTCCACCTAAAGGTGTAAGACCCATGGATGTAGCAACACATTTACCATCTTTGATAGCGGTAATTGATGCTCCAGAACCAATGTGACATGAGATGATTCTTGGATGCTGTACACCTGGTAAATATTTGAGAGCCATTTCGCTTAAATATTTGTGTGATGTACCGTGTGCCCCATATCTTCTAACATCGTATTTTTCGGTGTATTCATATGGAATTGGGAAGACATAGTCTTGTGGTTCCATAGTTTGATGGAATGCTGTGTCAAAAACAGCAACATTTGTTACATTTGGAAGGATCTGTTTGAAAGCTCTAAATCCAACAAGGTGAGCTTTGTTGTGAAGTGGTGCAAGAGGAATGAGTGATTCAATCTTGTCTTCAGTATCTTTATTGAATAGTTCAGAGTGGGAGAAATATTTACCACCTTGAACGATTCTATGACCAACTGCATTGATCTCGTTCATGTCTTTAACAATGCCTTTTTCAAGCATAGCTTGGACAATGAGTTCGACTGCTGTTGCGTGGTCTAAAATTGGAAGAACTTTTTCTTCTTTTTGACCGTTCCATTTAATACCAAAAATTGCATCTTCGTGACCAATTCTTTCAGCATTTCCAGAACATAAAACTTTTTCTTCTGGCATCTCAAATAATTTGAATTTTAATGATGAGCTACCAGCGTTTACTGCCATTACTTTTGCCATAATAAAAACCTCTATTCGATTAAATTGTAATTACTATATTATGTATATTCAATTATAAAAATGCTTACACGCACTACATATTAGCGTATGTATGTGTTAAAATTACTTAGGTTTAATTATGGCTTTTGGTTTATTATACGATTACTTAATGGGGCAAACAATTGATGCCTATACCTACTTCGGTGCCCACTTCGAAAAACGTGGCAAAAAAGAAGGCGTAGTCTTTAGACTATATGCTCCTTGTGCATCCGATGTTTCAGTCATTGGAGAATGGAATAACTGGGATGTTACAAGAGATAAAATGATAAAGATTGATGAATGCGGATGTTGGGAAGTATTTATTCCTGGACTTTCAAATTATCAAAGTTATAAATTTCATTTTTTGAATGCAAAAGGTGTCTATGTTGATAAAGCAGACCCATATGCATTCTATTCAGAATTTAGACCTGCAACATGTTCTAGACTTTTTGATTACACAAACTTTATTTGGCATGACTCTGCTTGGATGAAAAAGAGAACTCGTAATTTTGATGATGCAATGTCAATTTACGAATGTCATTTAGGTTCTTGGAAAGGCCAAGTAGATGGTCGTAATCTTTCATATGAGGAAGTTGCAGATTATTTAATTCCTTATATTAAGGAACTTGGATATACTCACGTTGAAATTATGCCAATTGTTCAATATCCATTTGATGGTTCTTGGGGTTATCAAGCAACAGGTTTCTTCTCTGTTGATTCAAGATATGGAAACCCAAAACAATTGATGAGCTTTGTTGATAGAATGCACCAAGCAGGTATTGGGGTTATTTTAGATTTTGCTCCATGTCATTTTGCAAAAGATGCATTTGCTTTATATAACTACGATGGTGATTACTTATTCGAACCAAAAGATACAAGAAGACGTATTTCACCTTGGGGAAGTGCTTATTTTGATTTAGGCAAAGATCCTGTTCGTTCTTTCTTGATGTCCGCAATGAACTATTTTGTTACCGAATTCCATTTTGATGGAATTAGAGTTGACGCTGTTAGCAATATGCTTTTCTATGACGGCAACAAAGATAAAGGAATCAATCATGGTTCAGTAGAGTTCTTAAAGAGAACAAATTATTACTTACACGAAAGACATTCATCATTGATGATGATTGCGGAAGATTCGTCTGATTTCTACGGAGTAACAAAACCATTAGACCAAAACGGTGTTGGTTTTGACTACAAATGGGATTTAGGATGGATGAACGATACGCTGAAGTATTACAGTCTTGATCCAATTTACAAAAAATGGGATCATAACAAATTAACTTTCTCAATGGCATATTTCTTCAACGAAAACTTTATGCTTCCTTTCTCACACGACGAAGTCGTCCATGGAAAAGGCACAATTATTAACAAGATGTGGGGAGATTATGAACAAAAATTCATGTTGTTAAGAAATCTTTACACATATCAATATGCACATCCAGGAAAGAAATTGTCTTTTATGGGCAATGAACTTGCTTCATTTGACGAATGGAACGAAGCAAAATCTCTCCCATGGAATTTAAAAACATTCCCAAAACACGATTCGATTACACGTTTAGTTAGAGATCTCAATCTTATTTATAAGTTTGAGCCTGCTATGCATGTTCAAGAATATAACCCAGCTAATTACAACTGGTTAATGGTTGATAATGCAGATCAATCTGTCTTTGCATTCGAAAGAATTTGCGGAGAAGATAGATTGCTCTTCGTTTTTAACATGACAACTTGTTATTACGAAAATTACGACATCCCAGTATCTGAAGATGGACTTTATGAAGAAATCTTCAATTCAGATAAGGATGTTTATGGTGGCGCAAATCAATATAACGGTCTTCCTTTGGAAGCAAAAGTTAACGAGAACAACTTCCATCCATATAAAATAACAATTAAACTTGCTTCTTTAGGAGCAATGATTTTCAAATTAAAAAAATAAAAAGGAAATAAAGTAGGTATGAATATTTTCAAAAACAAAGAAACTTTTAAAAAGGCATTTCAAGAAAAATTATCAGAAAAATACTCAAATTCAGTTGAAGAAAGCCATATTTGTGAACAATATGACGTTTTAGCAAAGATGGTCAGAGACTATGCTAACTACGACTGGAGAAAAGTTAGAGAATCCGTTAAGGCAGGAGAAAGAAAACAATTAATCTATTTCTCCATGGAATTCTTAATGGGAAGATTATTAAATAATAACCTTCAAAATCTTGGCATTTATAACGTTGTTAGAGATGGTTTAAAAGATTTAGGCATCGATATTAATAAACTTGAAGAACAAGAATCCGATGCAGGACTTGGAAACGGTGGTTTAGGCCGTTTAGCAGCTTGCTTTTTAGATTCTATTTCATCTTTAGGCTACCCAGTTCAAGGAAACTGTATTCGTTATGAATATGGATTCTTTAGACAAATCTTTGAAAAAGGAAAACAATTTGAAGTCCCAGATCAATGGTTAGCAAATGGTTACTCGTTCGAAGTAAGAAGAAGTAAACACGCTGTAGAAGTAGCTTTTGGTGGATTTACTGAAACTTATATCAAGGCTAATGGTGAATTCGGAATGAGAACTGTTAACGCTACAAAAGTCAAAGCAGTTCCTTACGATGTTTCAATCATTGGATACAAAAACAAAGTTACAAATACATTAAGACTTTGGAGTGCAGAACCAAGTGAAACAAATTTACCAAAGAACACCTCATTCTCAGATTATTTAACAACTCTTAAAGAGTTATCACACGGATTATATCCTGATGATTCAACAGAACAAGGACGTATTTTACGTTTAAAACAACAATATTTCCTTGTTAGCTCTGCTTTACAAAATATTTTTCATGAACACTATAAACGTACAAAAACATTATTGGATTTACCACAATCATTTGTCATTCAGTTGAATGACACACACCCAATTATTGGTATTCCAGAATTCATGAGACTCATGATGGATGAATATGGTTATGGTTGGGATGAATCATGGAAGATTGTTAAAGAGACTTTTGCTTATACAAACCACACAATTATGGCTGAAGCTCTTGAAAAATGGCCAGTCCAATACATTCAACAAGTATGTCCACGTTGCTTCATGATTATTGAAGAAATTAACCGTAGATTTAACCAAGAACTTGCTGAAAAGAATGTTGAATCTGGAAAACGTCAAAATATGCAAATTATCAAAGATGGTCAAATCTACATGGCCAACATGGCAATTCATGCATGTTTCTCCGTAAATGGTGTTGCTGCTTTGCATACAGATATTCTTAAAAAGGAAACATTTAAAGACTTCTACGAATTATATCCAAATAAGTTCAATAATAAGACAAATGGTGTAACTCATCGTAGATGGTTAATGTACGCTAATCCAAAATTATCCGATTTAATCACTTCAAAAATTGGTGATAAATGGGTTTTAAATATGGAAAAAGAAATCAAGAATTTTGACAAATACGAAAATGATGCCAAAGTTCAAAAGGCCGTCATGGATATCAAGTTTGAAAACAAACTTAAACTTGTAAAATATATTAAAGAAAAAATGAATATTGAAGTTGAACCAAATTCAATTTTCGATGTTCAAGTTAAACGTCTCCATGCTTATAAGAGACAATTAATGAATATTTTCTATGTCATGTATTTATACATGAGAATGAAAAACGATTCGTCATTTAGAATCTATCCAAGAACATTTATCTTTGGCGCAAAAGCCGCTCCAAGCTATGTTTATGCTAAGAGAATTATTGAATTAATTCTTGCAGTTGCTGATGTCGTTAATAATGATCCAGATATTAGTAAGTATATGAAAGTAGTTTTCGTAGAAAACTATGGTGTATCACTTGCTGAACTCATTATTCCTGCAGCAGATGTCTCAGAACAAATTTCAACCGCATCAAAAGAAGCATCAGGTACTTCAAACATGAAGCTTATGATGAATGGTGCAGTTACATTAGGTACTGAGGATGGTGCAAATGTTGAAATTCATGAATTAGTTGGTGACGATAACTGTGTCATTTTTGGCTTAAATTCAGATCAAGTTTTGGGATACTATGCAAATGGTGGTTACAATGCCTGGGATGAATATAACGGAAATAACGACATTAAGATGGTTCTTCAATCACTCTTTGATGGACCATGGATTCTTAAACGTGATAGATTCCAACTCATCTTTGATGAAATCATGAATAATAATGATTGTTACTTTGTTTTGAAAGATTTCCCTGAATATGTGAAAGCTCAACAAAGAATCGAAGAGTTATATAAGAATAAAGAAAAATGGGCAGCAATGTGCATTAAAAACATTGCAATGTCAGGTAAATTTACTTCTGATAGAACAATTGAACAATATGTTCAAGATATTTGGCATTTAAGAAAGATCGGAGAATAATAATGACTTTAGTGAATCTAAAGGAACTTTATAATCTTCAAGCTCAATTAGATGCAGAAATTGCGGAAAAGCATAATGTTTCTTATGCAACAACACATTCAAGAAGGCTTCTAGCCTTAATTGTTGAAATTGGTGAACTTGCTAATGAAACAAGATGCTTTAAATATTGGTCAAATAAAGGACCATCCGCAAAAGAAATCGTTATGGATGAATTTGCTGATGGATTGCATTTCTTACTCTCTCTTGGAATTCCTTTAAAGGCAAACAAATTTGAATATGAAATCGAAAAATCGAATGAAGACTTAACAATTCAATTTCATAATGTCTACAAATTGGCCACAAGTTTACTTGATAATTACGATTTGAAACACTATGAAGCGTGCTTTCAAGCATATCTAAATTTGACTGCTTCAATTAATATGAGTGTTGACGATATTATCAATTCTTACAAATCAAAATTATCTGTGAATTATAAAAGACAAGAAACAAATTATTAAAATAAAAATAGAACGATTAAATCGTTCTATTTTTTGACTTAAATTTTATTATTTAAGAATAGCTGAGCCTAAGAAACCTAATCCACCAACAATGCTTAAGATTCCAGCAACAATTGCGCCAGCACCTAAGTTGTAGCTGATTAATTCAGTTCCTTCAACGCCTTGAGCTTTTGTCCAGCTAGCAACTGCACAGAAAACAAAGATTGCAGCAACGATTAATAAAAGTGTTGCAGCGAATGCAATAATTTTTCTGAATTTGCCTAATGCAGGAATAAAGGTTAAAAGACCAGCAACAGCTGAAACACAAATTAAAATGAAGCCAATTAATGGAAGTGCTGCAGCTTTATATTCTGCAACTAAAATTTGTGAGCCTAAGACTTCTTTGTATTCCTTATAACCGAATGCAACTTTGAATCCATCGAATACTTTTGTAGTGCCTAATATATTCTCTTTAACAACAACAAAGTCTAAAAAGAACATAATAATAGCAGCTAAAGCGAGAACGATTCCGATTGCTGAACAAATTGCGTTTTTCTTAAAGTTTAATTTTTTTGCCATTTGAATGTATTTTCCTTTCTAAAAATAGTTAAACATTTTTAATGTTATAAAATCAATAAAAAAATAACGACTTATAAAGTTGCTATTTTAATAATTCTGATATTTCGTCTTCGGAATAAACATCAATTCCGTTTTCACTTAATAGTCTTGCGGTGACGCCCATTCCAGGGATTTTTCTATCTTGGAAATGTCCATCATGAATTTGATGAGTTCCACAGCTTGGTGAGTTTTCTTTCAAGACAGCTTTAGTAATGCCTAAGAATTTGCATAAGGCTAAAGCCTTTTTTGCGCCTTCTTCAAATTGCTTTGTAACATTTTTGCCGTCTTTTCTAATAACTTGAGATCCTCTTATTTCGTTAGGAAGTCTTGGAGTTGGAAGTCCGCCTTCACATTCTGGACAAAACAAGACTAACTCATATTTTTCTTTTAATTTTTCTACATCAGGATGGTATTTTCCTTGTCCTTTGTAATTGCATTTATCGCCTACTAAACAGGCACTGATTAATATTTTCGACATGTCTATATTCTACCATTTATACATAAAAATGCTATTGAACTATACCCGCTTAAAAAATAACCTGTTTTAAAGATGGGAGATTCATACTCGAGTATCTTGATGGATTCAGTATCTATATGCTAACCCCATAATTTCTACGCTTTGGTGAAACGCGCTATTGTTTTTATAATACTAATCTGCCTTCTTTTCTTATATTAGTAGCTGCATTTTCGTCTCTATCATGTTTTGTTTAAAAATAAGACAAATCAATTCCCTCTCGTTTAATTCAAGTTTCGGTCTTTTGAATATACTTAAAAGAAATATGATGGCAAGCATTCGATTTATGTATTAGCTCTTACAGCAAGGAGAATTTTACTGGGTATTATTACAATTATGAAGAATGAACATCAACTTTCTCTAAATAGTGCTCAAATTAGAGAAATTTTTAATAAATTATTTTGTATAGGTTCTCTTAATATTTTAATTAAGTATTAATTTGTTATAATTGTAGGGGTGAAGTATAAGATTGTTAGTTTAGTCCCCCTTTTTGCTTTTGCATTGTCTAGTTGCGTTATTGGCGAACCGATAAGTTTTAAGTTTATAAAATTTAATTCTTATGAGGACCTCGTGTTAGATTTAACTTTGGAAAACGAATATAAAAAGGGAATAAAGAAGGATTTTACTGATTTATATACAAATTACCCAATGTGTAATCTTAAATTAGATGATGCATTAGAAACTTTTTATTACAAATGTGGTATTGATATAACACCTAGTTTAGATTTTGATACAAGTGGTGTTAGAGTGATTCGAAGGCGTTACATTAAAATTGAAAACATTTTTAATGACAATAGTATTGAGTTTACTTTCAAAAATTCTAGAAATTGGGAAGAATGTGAATACGATATCAGCACTTTTAGGTGGGAATATTTTGGCGGCGAAACTTTTAGTCAAAGCTTAATTTCTGCGGGGTATTATAAGTTTGCTAATCATTACGGATTAGTCGATCGAAATGATGATAATGTAGTTTCGTTTACTATTTATTCAAATGAAGACATTCATCAATTTATCTTTAATAAATATAAAAGTTTCGTTGAGGAAAAATGCAAAGGTATATTTTTAAATGACTGAAATTTTTAAATTGGCTTCGATTATGCTATGTTCGTTAAATGGCCCGTCTTTTGAATACCCAGAATTTACTGATTGCAAAATTATTACCCAATATGTTTTTGAAAATAATGTTTTAATTGAAAATCCTGAAAGTTTTGAAATGGAAGAAATTTTATTGAGAATGAGGTTGTTAATTTGTCACCAAGACGCCAAAATGCAGGATTGTCTTACTTAAAATTAGAATGTAATAAAAATATTTTTAAATTTAGTGTAGACATGGGCTGGTGGAGTAATAATGAAAGTATTGAAGATGCATCAACATGTTTGTGGTATAAAGATAATTTGAATGAGAATAATTGGTACAATTTTTTTGATATAAAAAACGATATAAGTCTTCCTACTTCATATTTAACTCTTCAAACATTTGACTTTTTTATGCCTGAAATAAGCAATGGGATAATGTTTTATAATTCAAATAGCCCATTAGGTGACAGGAATAAGGGAAGACTTAGTATCGGAAATATGGAGATTTGGTATTTTGCGGACGATACTTTAAATATATGAAAATACCAGTTATTTGAGAATGAGTTCGTAGTTTAATCTTCCTATTTCTTTAGTTTTTTAAATGTGTTTCGCCAGAATTTTAAAGATTATCAATAGGGTATTTGTTTAAAAGATAATAATACAGAAACTTATATTGAAGGATTTTTGAATTGCTTGTGTATTATTGAAAACTAGCAAAATTACACATGATACATTTCCGATTAGCGCTTAATTTAAAAATATTTTTCGATAGGTTTTTAAGTGTGGAAATTAAGCAAAAAATACTTGATAATTATAAAGATGCACGAAATTGATAAGAAAATTGAGGATATAACTAAAGACTACAACACTAAACAAAGTCGTAAATTGCTTATTACTCTTTTTGTTTGTTTTGCTGTAGTTATAATGGTGCTCACCTTTCTAATTATTTATGCATTTACTTTTAGATGATGAAAACAAAGGTTTACCAATTTAATTACGAAGGAACTGTTTACGAAGTTCCTGTGACATATAAAAGACAACGAAATTTATATGTTCGTTTTCGTAATGGCAAATTTAGTGCATCCGCTCCAAGCTTATGTTTAGAAAGAACAGTTATTGATTTTATCAATAAATCGTTGCCTAAATTAATTAAAAGAGATCAAAAAAAGAGACCTATAGAACCTGCAATTGGAGACAACTATTTCTATCTTCTAGGAGACAAAATTGAAGGTAATGTTAATGATAAAGAATTAAGAAAATTTGCACTTAAAACTTTTACAGAATTAACACGTAATTTTGAAAAAATAATGGGAATTAAAAAACCATACAATGTTCGCGTGAGAAAAATGAATACGAGATTTGGAAGCAATTCGTCGTATACGCACACAATTACATATTCATTAGATTTAATTCATTTTTCAAAAGATATTATTTCCTCGGTTGTTATTCATGAATTGTGTCATGATTCATATCGAAATCATCAAAAAGGTTTCTATAATTGTTTAACTAAATACTGTCCTAAATATAAGATATATAGGAATAAACTATTAAAAAGGGAATACAAATGATAGTAAAAATTGAATCTCGTCAAAACGATAAGATTAAAGATGTGGTAAAACTATACCAATCATCTGAAAGAAATAAAAGAAAAGAATTCTTAGTAGAAGGATTCCATCTTTTTGAAATGGCATTGCAAAGCAATGTTGTTGAATCAATTTTTGTTTTAAAAGAAATTAAAAGTATCCCTCAAAATATAATTCAATATATTGTTACTCCTGAAATAATGGAGAAAATTTCTTCAGTTAAAACACCTCAAGGAATTGTTTCCTTATGCTCAATGAAAGAAGAAAAAGAAATAACATCAAATCGTGTTTTATATTTAGACGATATAAATGATCCCGGAAATATGGGTACTCTTTTAAGAACTGCTTTGGCGTTTGGATATAAAGATGTAATTGTTTCAAAAGGATGTTGCTCAGTTTATAACGAAAAGGTATTATTGGCCTCTCAAGGTGCAATATTCGACCTTAATATATCAACTGATCGAGATAATATTCTTAGCATCTTAAAAGGATATTCTATATACGCCACAGAGATAAAAGGCAGTAAAAATTTGAATGAAATTAATGCCTCTCCAAAACACGTTTTAGTCTTAGGAAACGAAGCACATGGAGTGAGTGAAAAAATCCTATCACTTGCAAGTGAAAGAATACGCATTGATATCAGCGATATCGAATCATTAAATGTTGCTGTTGCTGGTGGCATTGCAATGTATCATTTATCTAATTTGGCAAGAAGACTCCCACTTCAAGTTTACTAAGTGGTGAGATGAATTGTAAAAAAA
>CALEHV010000047.1 GCA_937876465.1 uncultured Bacillota bacterium
ATGGTGCCTCCACGCGGAATCGAACCACGAATTGATCCTTACCATGGATCCGTTATACCACTTAACTATGGAGGCAAGCGAGTTAATTATATAAATAACTAACTACATTATCAAGCAGCTTCACCATATAAATCGTATATAAATGCTGCTGTGATTTTAACTTTTACTATATCGCCTATCTCTAAAGGTTCTTTTGAAGCAAAGGAAATTGTTCCATCAATATCATCTGGAGCGTTCCAATAACTTCTAAGTCCATAGGTGTTATTTTTAGGATTGTACGAAATAACAATTCCTTCCATAACTTCGCCTATATGTTCTTTGTTTTTCTCATAAGAGATTTTCTTTTGAACGTTCATAATCTTATTAAGACGTCCAACTTTTAAAGCTTCATCAACTTGATTAGGATAATCATAAGATTTTGTGCCATCTTCACGAGAATATTTGAATGCTCCCATATGGTCAAATCTATTTTTTCTTGTGAATCTCACAAGTTCTACGAAATCTTCATCGGTTTCTCCTGGGAAACCTACGATGTAAGTAGTCCTTAAAACCGCGTGAGGAATCTTCTCCCTAATCTTATCAAGGAGAGCTTGGTAAGAAGCCTCTGTGCCCCTTCTAAGCATTTCTTTTAAGACATTATCGGATGCATGTTGCAAAGGAATATCAAAATATGGAGCAATTCTTGGATTATCTTTAATAAAATCGATTAATTCATCGCTTATTTCATCTGGGTAAAGATAAAGCAAACGAATTGAAATAAATTGTTTGAATTCAAGTAATGCTTTTAGCAAAGTAACTATATTGATATTCTGTCCTTTTAAATCAGAGCCATATCTAGTTGTATCTTGTGATATAACTACAAGTTCTTTAATGCCTGCATCAGCAAGTTGTTTTGCTTCTAGTTTTAAACCTTCTAAAGGACGGCTTCTAAACGAACCACGAATTAATGGTATTGCGCAATATGCGCAACAATTATTGCATCCTTCTGAGATACGTAAATATGCCATGTAGTTAGGAGTAGACAACAATCTAACAAATGGAGAAATTTGGTTTACTTCAATTTTGTTTTCAAAAAGTCTTTCAATCATTTCGTTCATCTTGTAGTAGTCTTTAATGCTTATCCAAAGATCAACTTCAGGAATTGATTCCTTAAGTTCGTCTAAGTAACGTTCTACTAAACAACCACATACAACAACTTTCTTATTGTATTTGACTGTATCAAGAATGTTTTCAATTGATTCCTTTTTTGCAGAATCAATAAAACCACATGTATTAATAATAACTACATCACTTTCTTCGATTGTATTAACAATCTCGAAATTGGATGTTTTAAGCATGCCTAAAATCATCTCGCTATCAACAAGATTCTTTGCACATCCTAATGAAATAATTCCTACTTTATACATATTTACTAAAGAAAAGGCCCCTTTTTAACAAAGAAGGCCTTTGTTTGCTAATTATTTAATTAATCTTCAACAATTGAGAAGCAACGAGCCATGTATGTTGGATCGTCGATAAATGGGTTACGGTTACCTTGAATTGCTTCAACGTTATTGTTTCTCATTTTTTCTTGTTCGCTAACTGGATCAAGCTTGTTCCATTTAACCATCAATTGTTGACATTGATACATGTTGTAGTTTGAACCAAAGACATCTGTGAATCTAAGTGTTCCAAGCATATCTTGTTGTTGTGCACTATATTTTGAATTGTCACCAATTCTTGAATAATGAACATATAAGTACATAAAGATACGTGCAATATCACCCTTATATTGGTCAGCAGGTTCAACTTTGGTACAATATGTACCATCTGTTGGCTTGTCACCTTTAGTTTTGTATGGGCCGCCATCGCTATATTCGTAGTAGGTTTGACCTTCTTGGAATTCGATGAATTTAGCATTTCCTCTCCAAGTGTTTAATGCAGATTCGCATGGACGGACGTGGAATAAGTCTGAACCACCACCAATGTATGATGATTTATCAACATCGTGTGAGCCTTCGCCATCATGTTCCCAAAGACCATTTGAGTTAGCACATGCCCAAACGTGTTCGCGTGTACCGTAACTGCTTGTTTGGTTAGCAGAATAGAAGTGAAGTAATTTGGATGTATTGTTTGGATCCATATCGGTCTTCTTGTAGTTTGATGTAACAGAACCATAGTTAACATATGTTGTATGGTGATCCATTAAATAAACGTGCAATGCTTCCATTAATTCAGCACCTTCAGCATCAACATCGATACCATATGCGTCTTTTTGTTTTTGAGGTCCTAATCCATTACAACCTGCTAAAGCAGCCATTGAACCTAAACCTGCAAGTGTAAGAACTAACGCTTTTTTAAATGAATTTTTCATAAGTTGCAAATTCCTTTCGTTTCTTCGTTTGTTTCTCCCCAGATTTTACATGCATATTCTGGGTGATCAATAAATGGGTTCTTGTTTCCTTGTCTTCCTTTATAGATAGCTTCGTTTCTTTGAATCTCTCTAGGGGACACAGGATTTTCAAGATTCCATTTTAATAAATATGATAGCCTTCCAATCTCGTACGAACTCATGTCAGTACCAGCGGTATTTCTATCTACTATTTCTAGTTTATCATATCTGACCGCCATATAAAATATGATACGAGCAATGTCACCACGATATGAATTTATTTTGTCATGATTCTTAAGTGTATCAGGGTCAAATAGATTCGTGCTTTCTTCACCATAGAAAAGGTTAGAATGTTTGGCGTTATCGCTACCCCAAGCAGGTCTAACGTTATGGACATCATTATATGGATTTAATTTTGAGTCATCGTTAACCCCATAGATTTTAAATCTAGATTGAGGCCAAACATGCTCTCTTTGAACTGAATTATCATCTGTTCCATACATACCCCACATAGGCCAGTTATATTCTTTTGATGAATAGAACAATCTTACATATCCATCTTTTCCTTCAACGTTATCGCTTGTTTCGTATTGGTTAGCCAACGAATTGTAATCATAATAACGTCCACTAGGAGTTGTTATATCGTGCAATGCATTTCTAAGAGCAGTACCTGTTTTGCCTTCTGCTCTATCGTAATATCCGCCACCAGTACAAGAAGAAAGGCTAAAACAGCATAATAAAGGTAATGCTATCAAAGATAGAATTGATTTACTTAGATGTTTCATTTTCTTTGATTCCTTTCTTATTGATTGCACAGTAAATAGTAACAAAACCATTAATAATAAGTGCAATTCCAGTTGTAGCTAAGGTAAAGAAATATTCCCAACTGTATTGAGCTATTTGATCTTTCGTAGCATTTAAATTCTGATATACAGGCCAAGCTATACAAATAGAAGTAAATGCTAACGAAAGTCCTAAGAAACTTAAACCAGATAATAAATACATAATCTTTGATTCTTTTCTAAGTATTCCGTAATAAATAAAGAAGAATATAGATGTTAAGGAAGCAAACATACCACCTAATTGACAGATAAGTATGCCCAAGTTTCCTTTAATGTTTTCGCTAGATGTTCCTTTAAAGCCAAAACCTATTTGATATCCAAATACGATTTTGTCTACTACACCAGTTGCCTTATTTGTCTCTGCGAAATATGGCATAAACAAAAATAATGTGTATAGGATGGTAAACACTGTTGCGATTAATAAGATTGATATGAATGTTTTTCTTTTCATAATCTCAAATCATTATATGTTATAACATATTGTCGAAAATATAGACACATATTTTGTTTAAGAGTTTTTGACTTAACAAAAACATTATTGGGCAATTACTCGTCTTAAAGTTGTTAAAACTAAAAGTTTGTTATACATTATTAACGATATGAAAAAGACATTATTAACATTTGCATTATTATTAAGCGCCACCACATTAGGCGCTTGTTCAACTGAATGGTCTTGGTGGAACAATTCAGACATTTCAATTGAAAAATATATTTCAAGGGAAGATGCTATGTCGGCTTTAGATACATCAAGCCAACAATATAAACTTCCTACAAAGACTGAATTAACTTCTCACTCGCAAACATTCTATAAAGAATATTTAGGAAAATTCTCAACTGAAACTGATTCAGATTACGATACAACAACTTCTTCAAATTCTGTAAAGTATGAAAACAATGTTGTTGTAAGTAACATTGTTAACAATCAAAGAGAAGAATATTTAAACGCTAAATCAGTTGCTACTATTAGAGTAGATTCGTATTTGTTTAAAAAAGACGCTAACACCTTTATTAATAAAACAATTACCGACTATGGCTATGGCGATAAAGTATGCAAAGATATAGAAATCCCTAGTGCCACAGAAGAATCTGATAAAGAAGTTACCGCATTAGGATCAAGATTATCAGCTTCAGGTATTAATTGGGATAAAGCAACATACGGCTTCTCCAAAAAAGATGAAGTTATCATTGAAACAATGAACACCACTTCTTCTTCATATACAGTTAAATTCAACGGAAACACAATGCCAATTGTCATCAATGAATATAACTTATATAAGTTAACATTCGTTGAAAAAGTAGAAAACAAAACACATTGGATGATGGATTATTCTTATTCAAAGAAGGAAGTTCTTATTGGTAGCGATATCTTCAAAGAACCATTAAAAGAACCATTCCTTCTTGAAAAGAGCGAAACCACAACAAAATATAGTAGAGATGCAGTTGGAAGTTACGACACTTCTCATATCCCTGAAATTAAATAAGTTTACAAAGTAAAAGCAACGGATTAACGTTGCTTTTTTCTTATTTTTAAACTGTAACTTCTGGGATATTATTTGTATTGAATTTTCCGTGCGAGGAGGTTTCATATTTTGTTGAAGAAACATATGCTTCAACATCTATTTTAGTTTTGTTACCTTCACCACACATGATGTATTCTTCTGAAACATATGCACATTTAGAAATTTTTCCGCCTTCAATCAAGAAATCTTGATAGCTTCTAACAAGACTTTCATGCATTCCATATTCATCTTCAATCATGTGTGTTCCTGTTTTTAAGCCTTTTAAGAATCTTACATAAACTCCACCATTTTCAAATTTTCCAGCCATAATTACTTGGTCTGTGAAAATGCCGTAACTAAGTATTTCAGTGGACGAGATAAGCGAGAAATATGTTTCAAAATTTTGTGGAGTATATTCTACGTCAATATCTTTAACGACTGTATTGACACCTGCATTAGGTTTTTTGTATACATTTCTGCTTTCAATCTTTGCATCTTTAATATTTAAAAATGTGTAGCTATTAATTAAGTTTCCATAATTTTCATCATATAATTCAAAAAATTCGAATTCCGAATCATTCGATGCTGTTGCAGATCTAACTAAAACTGAGTTTTCATAGCTTGTTTCTTTAATAGTAATTGAGTGATTCTCAATAATTCTTTCACCTGCATCATTTTTCTTTGCCAAGCAATGAATAGTTGTTGTAGTTGAACCAGTTAAATTAATAATGCTTTCTTTTGCACTCTCAAAAACTAAATCAAGTTCATATTCGCTTATTCCAGCATAAATGCTTGAATAATCGCTTGTAATATCTGGCATTGATGTTGTTGATGGAGTATAGCTTGTTCCAGTTGTACTTGTATCTGGTTGAATTTGACCGTTATTGCCGCAACCAGCTAATAAGCACACACTAGCAATGCTTAATAATAATTTATTTAATTTCATTTTTGTTTCCTTCTATTCTTTTTATTACGTTTTACCCATTTAAGGTATTCTCTAACATTCACTTTGTGACGTGAAATAATCCAATTATATGCTATTTTAATTTCTTTTAAAGAAGCATTTGTTTTAACAAGACTTGCAAAATCAAGAATATCTTGTTTTGCGATTCTTCCTTTGAAATATAGTAAAGAATCATACATTACTAATGCAACATCGTTTTCAGTTTTTGTTCTTCTAACCTCTTCAAATGTAACATTCATAATTCTCTCGAAAACTTTAATACGTTGAGCAAGCAACTTATCGGCATGATCAAAACGCATATGTCTAAATTCTTCAGGTTTATGAAATTCAATTATAAACTTAATCCCATTAGTTTCAATAATGCTTGATTTAATTCTAGAATTAAGTGTGCATTTATATAAATATGCGCAACAATACAAACGTGTTTTATCTTTTACTAAAACATCACCTACAATATTGTTAATAGTAACATTAATTTTATATTTTCTTTTAAGTTGCTCTTTTAAATAAAGAGCATTTTCATATTCAGTATTTTCTTTGCAACCTGGAAAAAAGTATCCAGATTTTTTAAAAATTTTTTTATCTGCATTTCTCAAAACCAAATAATAGCCATTAACTTCAATGGCTGCTGAGAGATAATTCAATGATTTAGGATATACGTATTCAAATGTTTTCTTTTTCATTATCGTAAAAAATATACCATAAAAATACATTTTATGCATATAATTAAAACAACTAAGGGGTATAACTATGGACCAAACAAACGATTCAAAAATTAATGGTGTTCAAAAGAAGAAGGAAAAAAAGAAAAAGCACGTTGCTTTATGGGTTTGTCTTTCAATATTCGTTTTCCTTCCTTTAACTCTCATTGGCGCAACTATTGGTACAGTTCACTACTTTTTCTATGATCCAACTAAACCACCACAACCAACTGTTGAAGGCGGTTATGATCAAGCAACAACTGAAAGAGTTATTAAAGCAGCTGGTATTGATTCTCTTGATAACACAGCTACAACTAAAGAAATTCAAGTTCTTTTAGGCGTTGACGACATGAATAATATGATTGCTGGTAAGATTAATGAAATGTCAAAAGGCGGAGGCTCTGGAGGAATGGATTTCTCTGCTATTAAGCAATTCGTTTCCGGAATCGGAGCCAGATGTGAAGAAAACAATACACTTAATTTTGAAATTGGAGCAAGTGTTCCAATGCTCAAGACCCGTGCAATTCTTTCAACTAAAATTGAAAAATCTCAAAAAGATGTTGCCTTTACAATTCAAGATGTTTCTGTCGGAAAAGTAACAGGAATTTTAGACAAAATTAAAAATATTCCTTTTGCTAAAGACTTAATTAAAGATGACGCAATCAACTCAATCCTTGGTACTCTTCCTATTAGTTTAAAGTCAGATTTAAACAATAATAGAATTCTTTATCCAAGAGATAATATTGCTCACGACATTAATAAATTCATGGGTAATGACGACGGAAATATTTACTCACATATTCTTGCCGAATTCTTTGAAGATGATATCTACAAAATGGAATTCGTTAAATTACCAACTTGGAGCGGATTAAGCACACGCGTTGAGCTTCAAACATTAGGTGAAAAATCATACGAAACCGGCAAACCAGGTGAAAAATTCCACGATCCTTCACGAAGTGAAAATCCAGTAGATTGGGTTGATTACAATCAGTTAACTGTTAAAGCATTAAATGCTGGCATTATTACTACAGCAAATGGAGACAACGATTTAAAAGCATTCTATAACTATGCAATTCGTGGTTACGATAGATGCGAAAACAAGACTTTCATAGATGGACTTGGTGATCTTTCATCAATTGGTATTGCAGATAGACACGCATATAAAGGTATTTACTGTGAAACACCAGAATCTAAAAAGATTCTTCTTCCAACAAAGAGCCTTAAAGATATAGTTACAGACCAAATTTATGGTGCAGATATATCTCTTGGCAAAACAATCGCTAGTATTGGAGAAGACGATATCAATGCTATGTTAAAAAGTTCCGCTGCTCTTGGAGAAACATTTATTATTCAAAGAGACTTAGCAGAAGGAACAACTGATCCAAAGAACTATAAGATGTCAACATTCACCATCAGCAATATCTATGCAAATTTATATGCTGATAACAAAATTGATATCACAGTTACAATTTCTGTTAACGGATATCCAATCTATTTGTACTTAGAATGTACAGACGGAATGATTGATTCATCAACACAATCAATTACCTTTGCTCTAAAGGATGAAAACATGCATTTTGGTGAATACAATGCATCAAATTCTTTGAAATCAACAGTTTTCTCATTATTAGGAGAAGCTACAAGACAAGAATCTGTTGTTGAAATTGATACTGTGAATCAATTAATTAAGCTTAATATGAGCCAAGCTATTAATGAGTCCGGTAAGGGTGCATTAATTGAAGCGTTAGGTGGTGTTAAGATGGAAATGACAGGTACAACCTTAGGTGATAATGGCGCTATAAACTTAAAACTCTAAAGAATTATTGAATTAAAAAGGATTGCTTCGCATTGAGGCAATCCTTTTTTATATTAAACGCGAACTATATATTCGCGGAAGATAAGGTTAGGTGGACATCATATTTCATAAGGCCACTTCCTTTCTTTATAAAACAATAATAATGTATCTTCTTTTAAATTAAAAGAGATAATACGCCAAGAGCTGTAGCAGTTGTTGCGCCTGAAGTGCTTGAAGTTATAGTGCCTGGAGCCATAATAAACATAACTGTTCCTAAAAGAACAATAAGTGCATAAACGCCCCATTTTACATAGTAAATAACGTCATTTTTAAGAATCATATTAACAATTGATAAGACAATTGATACGCCAAATCCAATTAGAATGACTGCAATTAAACCGCTCATATCAACTTGAACTTTTCCTAATGTGAGCATAGTAATAAGTAAAGTTATAAGTAGAGGAATAAATAATGATCCACTTATGCCAATAACTTCAGCAATAAGTGAAAGAACTCTGAAAGCTACTTTCTTTTTAAAGAATGCAAGCATTGAAAATAAAAAAGGAAAACTTGTAAAGAATAATAAAGTTAAGAATATTGGTAAGAATTTTTCCATAAATCTATCTCCTATATTTAAATATTATCATATTTGTCATTTTGTTTTCAAAATAAAAGGTTAGGCAAGCCTAACCTAATATTCAAATTAATGTTATTCCTTGTATCCGTTATATGATTTTTTGAGTATTTCTTTGATATCTTCAACTAAAGGAACTCTTGGGTTTGCAGGTGAACATTGATCTTCATAAGCAAGGTAAGCAACACGTTCAATATGTTCTTCCCATTCTTTCTTATCAATTCCGCATCCTTTAAACGACATATCAAGGCCAATTTCTTTACCTAAATCATTAACTGCTTTAGCAAGGGACTTAACACCTTCTTCTGGTGTTGATGCAGGAAGACCAAGCAATTGAGCAATTTCTTGATATTTCTTATCTGCACAATAGGTGTTATATTTTGGCCAGACAGATAATTTTGTTGGAACTTCACCATTATATCTAATTACATGTGGTAATAAGATTCCACAAGCAAGTCCGTGAACAACATGGAATTCTGCACCAACTTTATGTGCAATTGAGTGAGTCATTCCTAAGAAAGCATTAGCAAATGCCATACCTGCAATTGTTGCGGCATTATGCATCTTTTCTCTTGCTTCTAAGTCGTGAGATCCATCTTTAACTGCTCTTGGTAAATATTGGAATACCAATTGAATAGCCTTTAAGGCTAAACCATCAGTATAGTCGCTTGCCATAACTGAAACGTAAGCTTCAATAGCGTGTGTTAATACGTCCATACCTGTTATAGCTGTACTACGTGCAGGAAGATTAGTTGTAAATTCTGGATCGATAATTGCAACAGTAGGAGTAAGTGAATAGTCTGTTAATGGATATTTCTTATTGTTTTTCTTATCGGAAATAACAGCAAATGGAGTAACTTCACTACCAGTTCCTGATGTTGTAGGAATACAAATTAATCTAGATTCCTTTCCTAATTCTGGATATTTGAAAGCACGTTTACGAATATCCATGAATTTTTGTTTTAGATCATCGAAGTTAACTTCTGGGTGTTCATAGAATAACCACATACCTTTTGCGGCATCCATAACTGAACCACCACCAAGAGCAATGATTGTATCTGGTTTAAAGATTTTCATCATTGCAGTTCCCTTACGAACTGTCTCTATATCTGGATCCGGTTCAACATCACAGAACAATTGCATCGTAACTTTGTTACGACGAGCGTTTAATTGCTCTGTAATTTTCTTAAAGAATCCAAATTGGACCATTGATGTATCTGTAACGATAAACACTTTTGTCATATCCTTACAGGATTGTAAATATTGTATTGAATTTCGTTCGAAATAAATCTTACGAGGAACTTTAAACCACTGCACTGTATTTCTCCTTTTTCCAACCTTTTTAATGTTGAGCAAATTAATGGCGCTTACGTTGCCACCGATAGAGTTCTTTCCATAACTACCACAACCAAGAGTCATACTTGGTAAGAATGAGTTATAGACATTACCAATTCCACCAAAGGTGGAAGGTGAATTCCAAATGATACGCATAGCTTTAACTTTTTCGCCATATGCATCAGCCATTGATTGTTCTTTAGTATGAATTGCAGCAGAGTGACCAAGTCCGTTAAATGAAACCATTTTTTCTGCTAAATCAAAGCCTTCAACTTCATCTCTAGATTTAAATATTGCAAGAACGGGTGAGAGTTTTTCTCTACTCATTGGTTCTTTTGGTCCAACTTCCTTACATTCGACAGCAAGAATTGTTGTATCGCTTGGAACTTTGAATCCTGCTTGTTCTGCAATCCAACTTGCTGGATGGCCAACTACATCTGGATTAAGTTTTCCAAGTTCAACATCTTTGTCCCCTTCGGCATAGCCGAACATGTATCTAGAAAGCTTTGCTTTTTGTTCTTTTGAACAGAAATATACCTTAAATCTTTTAAATAATTGAACTGATTCATCGTAAATATCTTCATCGATAATTGCACATGATTCAGATGCACAAATCATTCCGTTATCAAAAGACTTAGATAAAGTAATATCGTTTACAGCTTGTTCAACGTTACATGATTTATTCATATATGCTGGAACGTTTCCTGCTCCAACGCCCATTGCTGGTTTACCGCAGCTATAAGCTGCTTTAACCATTGCATTACCACCTGTAGCAAGAATTGTTGCTACTCCTGGATGATTCATTAATGCACTTGTTGCATCCATTGAAGGATGTTCAATCCATTGAATGCAATTCTTTGGAGCACCGGCAGCAACAGCAGCTTCAAGCATAACTTTTGCAGCTTCTTTACTGGATTGTTGTGCGCTTGGATGGAATGCAAAGATAATTGGGTTTCTAGTTTTTAAGCAAATCAAAGATTTGAAAATAACAGTTGATGTTGGATTTGTAACAGGTGTAATGCCACAAATAACACCGACTGGATCAGCAATTTCAGTGATACCTGTAACAGGGTCTTCACTAATAACGCCAACCGTCTTTAAATGTCTCATGTTATTAACAACGTATTCGCAAGCGAATAAGTTCTTTGTAGCTTTATCTTCAAAGACACCACGTTTGGTTTCTTCAATAGCAATTTTTGCTAAGCTACCATGATGATCAAGTCCAGCAACAGAACATTTAGCCACAATGTGGTCTATTTTTTCTTGATCAAGAAGTAAAAATTCATCAAGAGCTTCTTGAGCTTTTTTGACAAGAGCATCTACTTCTTCTGCTGGAGTAATAGTAATTTTCTTTTCTTCTTTCATTAAACTACTCTCCTTTTTCCTTTAATTTATGTGAGAGGACGGCAAGAGAACTTGCTAGGTTCATATTCTCTATAACTACATCCTCAGGAACATCTAAATGTGTTGGAACAAAGTTCCAAATAGCTTTAATTCCATGATTAATTAAAACATTAACTTGCTGTTGAGCAACTTCTGCAGGAACGGTTAAAATAGCAATCTTAACTTTTAAAGATTGCACCACTTTACCCATTTCATAGATTGAATGAATTGTTTTTCCGTTAATCTTTGTGGAAATTAAATCTTTATTTACGTCAAAACCTGCAACGATGTTGAAGCCAAATTCTTCAAAGCCCTTATAATTCATAAAAGCTTTTCCCAAATGGCCTACACCAACAACAATTGCGTTTTGCTTTTTCTCATATCCTAAGAAATTTTGAATATCTTGAATAAGTTCATCTATATTTCTACCGCTTTTTGGTTTTCCTTGAGCTTTAGTAACAACTTGTAAATCTTTACGAACTTGTTCTTCAGACAAGCCTAAACCTGCAGCAATAATAGGTGCTGAAATATTTTGATTATCTTGATTTCTTACTGAAAGTAAAAACTTTAAATATATAGGAAATCTTTCAACTTGTTTCTTAGATATCTTTTCCATATCAGTATTTTTTTACTGATACTATAATATCACTATTTAATAAATATATCAATAAATCTATACTGATATATCTTTTAAAATTTCAAATAAATAAAAAACCGTCTTTTAGACGGTCTTAATTTGTTAATTAGATTATTGATTTAATGGGGTAACCCAAAGCACGAATTCGCCTTCATATGAATAGAAGCATAATTCAACAGTTTCATCTGTGCCATAATAAGCATAATATCCGTCTTCATCATAATAGGTATCATCAATATCCCATCCAGCATTTTCAAGGATTGTGCAATAATCATCTTCCATTGAATCGACACCTGGTGTGCCTTCATCGTATGAATCAAGGATAAGATTATAACCATAACTTGCGTCATAGTCTCTCATATAAGCCCATGAATCACCGGTAATTCCAGGAATTGTTGGGACAATGCCCCATTCTGAACGATAAGCATTAACAACGGATGTTGGGAATGAATCACTTCCAGTTTCAACCCAGTCAGAATCAGTTTGATGTGATGTTGAACTACTTGTTGAAGAGGAAGAATGTGATGTTGATCCACTTGTTGAAGATGATCCGCTAGTAGATGAACTACTTGTAGTAGAACCACCATTATCACCACAACTACCTAACACTAGTGCAGCAGCGGCTAATACTAAAATCTTTGTTAATTTCATATTTTTCTCCTTTCTGTAATTGAATATATATTACTCTCAGTAAAACAAAAACACACGCGATTTTTATGATCGCGTGTGTAATTGTTAATTAAGTTTATTTCTTAACTGGGAATTTTTCTCTATCACTCACATAGTGAGTATGTAAGAGTTTCTCGCTAATTTCGCTTAATGGTTTTCCTAGGAAATCTTTATAAAGTTTGATGATATCTGGGTTATTGTGAGATTGACGAATAACTTGTCTTTCATCTTCGCTATATAAGACTGCGGCACGTTTTGCCTTATATGTATCAAGAATGTTGTCATCTTCTTTTGGAAGGAACATTGGTTTTACATATGGTTGACCGCCACCATTAATACATCCGCCTGGGCAACCCATGATTTCGATGAATGCATATGGTGATTTGCCGTCACGAATTTGGTCTAATAAGACTTTAGCTGATTTCATACCTGAAGCCATAGCGACTTTAATAACTGTTCCGTTGACATCAATTGATGCTTCACGAACGCCTTCTAAGCCTCTAACTTGTTCAAAGTTAACTTTGCCATATTCTTTACCAGTTAATTCGTGGTAAGCAGTTCTTAATGCTGCTTCCATAACACCACCGGTAACACCGAATATAACAGCTGCGCCTGTATATTGACCTAAAAGGTCTTGATCAAATTCTTCATCTTCTGGAAGTCTATCCCAGTTGATGCCTGAACGTTTAATCATACGAGCGAGTTCACGTGTTGTTAAGACTGCGTCAACATCACGTAATCCATCAACTTCCATCTCTTTACGAGATTTTTCATATTTCTTTGCTGTACATGGCATGATTGAAACGACATAAATGTCTTTTGGATCAATGTTATGTGCATTAGCAAAGTATGTTTTTGTAATAGCACCTTGCATTTGGTGAGGTGATTTACATGTGGACATATTTGGAATTAAATCTGAATAGAAATATTCCATATAGTTGATCCATCCTGGTGAACAAGATGTGATTTGTGGTAAGACTCCACCGTTTTTAATACGTTCAAGGAGTTCTGTGCCTTCTTCCATGATTGTTAAGTCAGCACCGAAGTTAACATCGAAGACTCTTGAGAATCCTAAACGATGTAATGCTGCAATCATTTTCTTGGTACCATTAGTACCAATCTTTTCGCCAAATTCTTCTGCAATTGTAGCTCTTACTGCAGGAGCAACTTGGCAGACAACAAATTTGCCTTCCTTCATTGCTTTATCAACATTAGCAATTTCGCTGTGTTCCATTAATGCGCCTGTTGGACATACTAAAACGCATTGTCCACATTGCATACATGGTGATTCAGCAAAACTTCTGTTTTCTGCTGGAGCAACAATTGTTCTAAATCCACGTTTTTCGAAACCTAAGATACCAATACCTTGGATTTTTTTACATGCTTCAATACAACGGCCACAAAGAATACATTTTCCAGTATTTCTTACAATACCTGGAGCAACTTCATCAATTGTAGCTTCGGTTTGTGTTCCGACGAAACGTCCGTCACGAGCACCAACCATTTTGCTTACTTCAAGAAGTTCACAATTGCCATTTTTGTCACATTGTAAACAATTCTTTTGGTGATTTGAAAGGATTAACTCTATAGAGTTACGTCTTGCTTCAACAGCTTTTTGTGAAGAAATGGAAATTTCCATACCTTCGCTAACTGGAGCAGCACAAGAAGCAACTAAGCCACGAGCACCTTTAACTTCAACTAAGCAAACACGGCAACTAGCTAATGAGCATTCACCATTTCTCCATGAACAGAGTGATGGAATGTTATAACCGCATTTACGGCAAGCTTGAAGGACTGTTAATGAGTCTTCAACTTGATAGGACTTGCCTTCAATTTTAATGTTTACGAGAGCCATTAATTTATCCTCCTTACTTCTTTTCAATTGCACCAAAGTGACAGTTGCTTATGCAAAGACCGCACTTGATACATTTATTTGAATCAATGACAAATGGTGTTTTACCAACTTCACCGCTAATTGCTTTAACTGGGCAGTTTCTTGCACAGAGTGAACATTTTTTACATTTGTCAGGATTGATTTCATATTTAAGCATTGATTTGCAGACGTGTGCTGGGCACTTGTGGTCTACAACGTGTGCTTGGTATTCTTCTGGGAAGTTCTTCATGGTTGAGAGAACTGGGTTTGCAGCTGTTTGGCCAAGAGCACAAAGTGAGTTGGTCTTAGTTGTATTTGCGAGTTCTAACAATTCATCAAGATCTTTTGGTTCGCCTTTACCGTTACAAATCTTTGTAAGAATTTCTAACATACGTTTTGTACCGATACGGCATGGTGAGCATTTACCACATGATTCGTCACAGATAAATTCCATATAGAATTTAGCAACGTCAACCATACAGTTGTCTTCATCCATAACAATAGCGCCACCGGAACCCATCATGGATCCTCTAGCAACTAATGTATCGAAATCGATTTCAACATCGAGATCTTTTTCTGTTAAGCATCCACCTGATGGACCACCAGTTTGAATAGCTTTGAATTTCTTGCCGTTTGGAACTCCACCACCAATATCGTAAATTAATTCACGAAGTGTGGTTCCCATTGGAACTTCAACAAGGCCAACGTTATTAATCTTTCCGCCAAGAGCGAAGACTTTTGTACCTTTTGAACCTTGTGTTCCCATATTGGCGAACTTGTCAGCACCATTACGTAAAATCCAGCTAACATCAGCAAGTGTTTCAACGTTGTTGACAATTGTTGGTTTACCCCATAAACCTTTTACAGCTGGGAATGGTGGACGTGGACGTGGCATACCGCGTTTTCCTTCAATTGAGTTAAGAAGAGCTGTCTCTTCACCACAAACGAATGCGCCAGCGCCTAATCTAATATGGACTCTGAATGTGAATCCACTACCGAAGATGTTATCTCCGAGTAATCCGAGATCTTCTAATTGCTTAATAGCAATTCTTAATCTGTTAACTGCGATTGGGTATTCAGCACGGACATAGAAATATCCATCATGAGCACCAATTGCGTATCCGGCAATCATCATACCTTCGATAACACCGATTGGGTTACCTTCAAGAATTGAACGATCCATGAATGCTCCTGGATCGCCTTCATCACCATTACAGATAACATATTTGTTATCACTGTTTTGTGCTAAGGCGAATTGCCATTTTCTACCAGTTGGGAATCCTCCACCACCACGGCCACGAAGACCTGATTTAAGGATTTCATCGACAACTTCTTGTTGGGTCATAGTAAGAGCTCTTAATAAGCCTTTAAATGCACCAGCACCGAAAGCTTCTTCGATTTCTTCTGGGTTAATCATTGAACAGCCATTTAAGGCAACACGATTTTGCTTCTTATAGAAATTAATGTCATCTTGGCGTTCAACTTTTTCGTTTGTAACTGGATCTACATAAAGTAAATCTTCGATACACTTACCACCGATGACGTCTTCATCAATGATTCTTTCTACATCGCTGACTTTAACAGCACGGTAGAGTCTATCTTCTGGGAAAACTTTAACGAAAGGTCCTTGAGAACAGAAACCGAAACATCCAACTTTGTTGACTGTAGCTTTATCTTCAAGATGTTTTTCTTTAATTAAAGCTTCGAGTTTTTCTAAGATTTCATCAGAATGTGAAGAGATACAACCTGTACCACCACAAACGACTAAATGTTTCTTACCATCTTTGCCGTTAAATTTAGCTTCTAAGCAAGAGCCACATTTGGCAATCTTAGCTTCTAATTCAGCTTGATTTGTAATCTTTGCCATTATTTGTTTCCTCCTGCTGCTTCTAAATCACGATATTCTTTTATAACTGCGGCTACTTTTCCGGCGTCCATCTTAGGATAGACTTTACCATTAACGGAAATAGCTGGTGCGATACCGCACGCACCAATGCAACGTAATGCATCAAGTGTGAATAAACCGTCACTTGTCGTTTCACCTGGTTTGATTCCGAGTAATTCAGAGAACTTATCCATAACAAGTTGAGAACCTTTGACATAGCAAGCGGTTCCTAAGCAAACACCAATAATGTATTTGCCTTTTGGTTGTAAGGAGAAGAATGAATAGAAGGTAACAACACCATAGATTTCTGCTACAGGAATGCCAGTTAATTTGCTAACTAATTCTTGTACTTCTAGTGGGATATAACCGTATTCAGATTGAATTGCTTCAAGAATCATCATCAAAGGTGTTTCTTCGTCTTTATAACGTTCAACAATTTCGGTGATTTGCTTGACTGCATGAGCTTGTAAATGAGCCATAATATCCTCCATCTTTAAAATTTAAGACAATGAATATTATATTCATGAGTTTTTATATAACAACCTTTTACATAATGTAAACACTTACATAAAAGTAAAAATTCATTTAAATGGGATTTGAAACTTAAAAGAAAAAAGGACTCTAAAATGAGTCCATATTTCATTAATATTATTCTGCCGAATAAAAATTATCCTTTTAAGCCTCTTGATTGACGGTCCATATCTTCAACAACAATGTCGAAAATTTCGCCTAATGTTGAACAATATTTTAAGAGTTCCCAAGGTTCATTTGTGTGGAAATGAATTTTGATTAAAGTTTCATCGCCAACAGCAAGTAAGCAATCGCCTTTTAAGTTTGCAGTAATGTAATCGTTGATTGCGTCTTCTGAAAGGTTTTCACCTTCAATTAATAATTGTGTATCGTATCTAAATTCGAGCATTTTATTTCTCCTTTTTTTACTTTAAATGTTTTTTATTATCACGATAGTATTTACGTGACTTTCTCCAATAATAAAACAATCTCTTCAAAATTTCACTCAACTTTTCTCTTTGTTCTTTCGTATATCTACTATGAATTCTAAAGAAATTTGCAATTGTGCGAGGTGTCGATTTTATCAAATCGCCTAATGATGCTTTAGTGCCACCAAGCAATTCAAATAAAACATCAACAGTCATCATAAGTTCTTGTTTTGTTAAGCTTGCTAACCATGTTTTAATAGCACGTTCATTAATGTAACTTGCACGTGCTCTTTGCTTTAAATATACAAAGTCGCCAGTCTTTTTAGATATTTTCCAGTTATATGGATCATGTTGTAAAACAGAAAAAGATTTTGAATCAACAACACGACTATTTCTTGTGTGGTTCATTAGTATTCCAACTAAAGAATCATATGGAACTATTTTTACAAGTTTATCTTCAATAAATTTATATTGTTCATTTTCAGTCCAACTTGTGTCGTAAAAACCTGGACCATCAAAGGAATATATTGCTTTACATCGATCGCAAAGTGATAAATCCATGTAAAAAGCACTATAAAAGCTCAAATTACCGCCTTTTGAATGGCCGCCCATATAGAAAGGCATATCAAAACGTTTTGTTACTTTATTCACGTAATCTATTGCAGATTGTTGAGCAGGTACTTCTTTTAAGAAAACCATGTTGCAGTCTTCCTTCCATCCAACAAGAGTTAAATCTGTACCCCTAAAAGATATAAATATTTCATTATTTGGAAGAATAAATGTTAATGCGTAAAATTGTTTCTCTACTTTTAAAGAAACATCATTTTCAACACAAGTAATACCTATATTTCTAAAACGTGGGGATGCTTTTAATAAAGGTAAAAGTTTAACATTTTTTCTATCGGTAAATTCACCGGTTGCAATAGTTTTAATTAATCTTGTTTGTAAAGACTTTAAATAAAATGGTTTGCTACTTTCATCTTTGATGGAAGGGGCTAAATCTTCAAAGTTTATATACGAAAGTTGAGACAAAATTAATGCGTCGACATCATTCAAAGGTTTCTCGTCAAAAGTAAGGTGACCGAAATTCTCAACGTAACCTAAAATATCCATAAAAATTACATATTAGATGCGAACATCTTTAAAATACTTCTCCAAGCACGTTTGCTGACAGGAGAAGATTGAACCATTGGAATGGTAATTTGACGTGATTGAACGAATGTTTCTTCCATATCTTTTTCGATGTCTTTAATACAATCTACTTCATATAAGAAACAACCGTTTTCTAAGTGAAGGAAAAGTGAACGGTAATCAAGGTTAATTGTTCCAACCGTTGCCATTTTTCCATCAATAACGAATGTTTTTGCGTGAACAAATCCTGGTGTATATTCATAAACCATAACACCAGCTTCAGCTAAGGTTCTGTAATGGCTTCTAGTTAAGTCAAAAACAATTTTCTTGTCTGGAATATGTGGAGTTAAAAGTTTTACTTTTATACCGCCTTTAGCAGCTTTAACTAAAGCATTCTCAAGTTCCTCATCAAGAATGAGATATGGGGTAGTAATATAGATATATTCACGAGCTTTGTGAATTAAGTTAATGTAAACATCTTCACCAACTGCTTCGTTTGCAAATGGAATTGAACCATATGGGGCAACATATCCATTTTGGAAATAAACTGGATCTGTTTCATTAGCATATTTGCTTGGTAAGTAATCGTTATAATTGCATTCTTTAACATTTTCAATTCTGTTCCAGTTTGAAAGGAACAATGTTGTAAGACCGAAAACGCCATCACCTTTTAGCATAATAGAGTTATCTTTCCATTTGCCAAATCTAACAATTTTGTTAATGTATTCATCGGCAAGATTGATTCCACCAGTAAATCCTGTATGTCCATCAATGACTAAAATCTTTCTATGATCACGGTTATTAAGTCTTATGTTAAAGATCGGTTTTAACGGATTCACCGCATAAGCTTTAATTCCAAAGGCACGTAACTTTCTAAAGTAACGTGAAGGTAATGTGTTCATACAACCGAAATCGTCATATAAAACTCTAACATCAACGCCTTGAGCAACTTTCTCTCTGAGAATATCAAGCATTGAATTCCACATTAAACCTTCTTCGATAATAAAGTATTCAAGGAAAATATAATGTTTAGCTTGTTTGAGTTCATCTAACATAACTGGCCAAGCATCCTGACCCCATGGATAATATTTAACTTTAGTATTTTTGTATGTTCCTGAGTGAGCAAAATTGTTCAAATATCTTGCAAAGAATGCTGCATCAGGTTCTTTGTTTGGATTGATTTCACTAGCAATGTTATTTATGCCTTCAGTTTTTTGAGATTCAATAAGGTATTTATTCATACCTTTAACTTTTTTATGTTCTTTTCTGGTGAATTTCTTGTTAGCAAATAATATCCAACAGAATGAACCAAAAATTGGGAATACAAATACAAATAATAACCAAGTCATTCTGTAGGATGTATTGTTTCTTGTATTAAAAATACAAATTGCAACAATAATAGATGCACTAGTTAAAAATAATCTTATATTTCCTAACCATGAACCAATTTCGTATGGAATATAATTATTATCGGTTAAATAATCGAGTACCAACCACAATCCAAAGAAAATAAGAATTTCAAGGGCTAAAAAGATAAGAGTTAATGTCCTCACAGAGAAGACCTTCATAAGAAACTTTTTCATAACAAAATTATTATATACAAATTTACTTTAATTTACGATTATAATATTTATGTATGCGTAGCGCTTTAAAAATTATTAATGTAATACACATGATTCTTGCAGGTATCTTTACATTTGTTTTCTTCTCACTTTTAATTGTTGCATTAATTGGAAAAGGACCAATCGTTGAAGATATCTGGATGAGCATGAGACCACACCACTTCAATGAAGCAGGTGAAATGATTCTTGATTTCGCTAAATGGACACCATTAGCTAGATATAGAGAAACAATCAATATGGGTACAGCAGAAAATCCTTTATGGATGTTCCCAAGTCAAGAAGCTTGGTTAGCAGGAGATGCTCAAGTAGAACAAATAGTTACTGGCACTCGTTATATCTTAATTGTCTTTATTGCATTTAGTTTATTACTTGGATTCGGTAGTTTCTTATGTCAAAGAAGAATGAATGAAGCAACAAGAAAAACTCAATTCATTCTACCAATCATAATGTTATTCTTATCATTTAACTGGGTAACGGCAATAATGATTATGAGTTGTAAGCGATCGACGCTTATTAACCAACATCCATACTTCGAATAATACGAGCCTTATGGCTCGTATTATTTTTGCATTTTTGTTATGTTTAATCAAAAGAAAAAAGCTGCCACGAATGACAGCTTCTATCTTCTAATGGTGGTTTGGGGCGGGGATGATCCGTCGACACCAGCCTTTTCAGGGCTGTGCTCTACCAGCTGAGCTACCAAACCAACATGGCGGATCATACGAGAGTCGAACTCGTCTCGCCTCCGTGACAGGGAGGCATCATAGCCGATAGACCAATGATCCAAAATGCGACGATAAATATTATGCTTTATGCATAGAAAAATTGCAAGAAGTAATATAATCGACGCAATATTAATTCAATTAATAGTTTTTAGCACGAAGTTCAAAATATGCTTTTGGATGTGCACAAACTGGGCAAATTTCTGGAGCAGCTTTACCTACATGAATGTGTCCACAGTTGCGGCATTTCCAAACAACTACATCTGGAGCGATAAAAACTTTGTTTCCTTCAACAGATTCTAAAAGCTTAAGATATCTTTCTTCGTGTTCTTTTTCAATCTTAGCAACACCTTCAAATTGGCAGGCAATTCTTTCGAATCCTTCTTCACGAGCAACTTTTGCGAATTCTGCGTACATTTCTGTCCATTCATAATTTTCGCCAGTTGCAGCTGCTTTTAAGTTTTCAGCAGTTGATTTAATTTCGCCACCTTCAAGATATTTAAACCAAAGTTTAGCGTGTTCTTTTTCGTTTTCTGCAGTTTCTAAGAAAATTGCAGCAATTTGTTCATAACCTTCTTTTTTAGCTTTGCTTGCAAAATAAGTATACTTATTTCTTGCTTGTGATTCACCAGCAAATGCAATTGCTAAATTTTTCTCAGTTCTACTTCCTTTTAATTCCATAGACTATAGTCTCCCTTCTTAGACATATCTAAATATATACCAAAAAAATTATTTTTCAAATCTAGCGCTATTTTTCGCGCAAGGAATGTAATGAATAAAGTCAACTTTATTCGAATTTTTGCATTCCTCTTTCATCCATTCATAAACTTGATCTCTTAAATATTTACGATTTTCTTTTACAGTCAAGGTTGGATCAGGATAAAAAGGTTCTGACAATTTAATTGTAATTTTTGGTTTTCGATGGTACGAAGCGTTAAATTTCTGTTTTCTAAATGTTGATACAAATGCGACCACTGGAACGTTTAGTTTTGCAGGATAAACAAAACTTGCATCAGTAAAAGGTCTAATCATCTCGCAATATGGCCATATATGTGCTTCTGGATAAATGCAAATAGCTGATTTTTGATTAATTCTATATTCAATTGCCTTTTCGAAATTCAAAAATGTTTGTAACGATGTAGGAACAGGAAGACTTCCTAGCATCATAACTAAACTTTTTATGCCTTTAATCGACACTGCATCTGGATTTGCTAATATGTATGTTTTTCTTCCTGTAATACACGATTGAGGAATAACTGCGTCATATCTAGTAGTATGATTTCCATATAAGAAATATCCTGTTTTTCTAACCTTTTTTAAAGCTTTTTTGTTTTTTATACGAACAGAACGTCTAATTTTCGCCGCACACCATACAATTGGTTTAGCGATACAAAAATAAATGAAATTTGATAAAAATCTCCAAAAAATGTTTTTGTTTATATATTCAAAATCTTTTGTTAAAGGTTTTTGACGTATATCGGTACAAGCGTAGTCTTCATTTAAAGGATCACAATAAGTAACAACACGATTAACATAATTATGTTCAGTCTTATATTTTCGTACTTCCACCGCTTCATAAAGCATCTTTTCCATGCGGTCAAAGCAATGCTCGAACTCAAATTGTTTTGTAAAATCTAAATATTCGTCTGAACGTTTCTTTCTTTCTTCAGGATGTTCTATCCAATAATCAATCTTTTTTGCTAACTCAGATGTATTATTACATTTGAACAAATTCTTATCGTCAATTGCAAAATATTTGGTTGCTACACGCTTAGTATTATTTATAACAGGCACCAAACCGCAATTAATCGCTTCTAAACACGCAATGGATTCAAGTTCAGCATATGCACAATGAACATATAAATCTGCTGAATTAATAACATCTAAAAGTTTATCTTGAGTATATATTCCTAAAATTGGTTTATTTTTTAATTTTCTACCCCATTTTTCAATTTTCTTATAAAGAGGTCCGTTTCCAGCAAAAATTATTTGTATTTTATCTTTATATTTTGATTTTTTAACAGCATCAATCAAAAGTTTTTGCTTTTTTTCTTTTGAATATCGTCCTGTATATAAAATAGTGAATTTATCTTTTAAATTTTCGGGTTTTTTTATTTCTTTTCTTTGAAAAAACGACTTAACTCCATTTGATATAACATATCCGTTTGTAGGTCCTATTGCATTTTCTAAATCATCTTTAATAAACTTGGTTGGATAATGTATGCAATCCACATATTTGAACATATTGTGCCAAAAAACACGATAAATATGAGGATTAAGCCTTGATAATTTCATCACCCCAAAATGGCTTGTAACATTTTCAGCTTGAACATGCAATGATGCAGTAATTGGAATATGTTTTTCGTTTGCTATTTTTGCTGCTTTACAGCCTAAGGCAAAGGGCAAAAGACAATGAACTAAGTCAACTCCATCCATTGCTTCTTTGACTATTTTTGTATTTACTTTTGCAAGTTGAATACCGTTTTTATCTAAATATTTATTGATAAAAGGCCCAAATTTTAATGTTTTGCAAATATAATATCCAGGCAAACCTCTTTTATCTTCGTCTGAGCAAAGTATACGGACTTCGTGTCCTCGTTTTTTCATTGCGTCTATAAAATTGTACGCAGCCATTGTAGTTCCATTATTTTTTTGGCCGAGCACATCGCAAACTACTAAAATTTTCATTACTATTTTACCTTTTTAATCATTGGCTTGCCGAATTGAACTTCCATTAAAGCAAGTTGTCCTGCGTTAAGAACTTCAACCGTATCATCAAAACCTGTCATAGCAAATCTATCAACTGTTTCCCAAATACAAACCCATGCAAGAATTTGAATTGGTTCTTTTATAAAGTTAAATGGATCCATAACATTGCCGGACATACCGACAACAATTGACATCCAAACATAAACAGAAAGCAATAATAAACCAATTATTAATGTGGCAAGACCAAATTTACGGGACTTATTCAATTCCCATTTTTGATCCTCATATTCTAAGGAATAATGACGAATAACCGCCTTTTTAATACGAGTTTTCATCTCATCAGAATATTTACCATCATCATCAAAATTAACAACAATAGGTACATCCGCAGGAATAAACCAAGTTTCTTGATTAATGTAATCGTAAATTTCTGGAATGATACGATTATCGTAAGAATAAACCGAGAAAGGAGTTTCGACTTTAGTTAAGTCAACATTAATGTAAGCTTTGCCATCGTCAAAAACATGTGCTTCTTCAAAACGGAGAGAATATCGATATTCATCTCTCATTAAAGTAGCTAAACGTCTTCTGAACATCTTACGTTGCTCTTTACGTTTTCGTTCGATTTCTTGTTTCTTACGTTTATCAACTGTTCCCATGGCATTTAAAAGTATACATTATGTATAACTTTTTTTCAACTTATGGAACTTTTTGCAAAAGAAAAAAGGTTCTTATGAACCTTTCTTCGGATCCTTGAGATCAATCCCAAGTTCTTTACCTTCATACATGTAATCGAACCATGGGAAGTTTTTGAATTTATTAATATGAAGTCTATGCATTTCCTCGGTAACCATAATAACTTTTCCAGCAATATGTTTATCAGGATAGAAATCATAATATTCTTCGTCAACAAATAATGAGAAAACAGAAAGATCAACTGTCATTGGATAGGTTTGAACTCTCTTGTAGTCTAAGTCGAACGACCAAGGTTCACCGCATTTAGTTCCTTTATAATGGACACCTTTATGGTCAATCCAGTAATCGCCTTCACCGCAAATCTCAGATATTTGTCCTTTAGCAACGAAATGATCTTTTGGTAAGTATCCAAGTTTTACATGGAATTTCCAGCAATAATCTGGGTTTGCACGAATTTCATCTATAATAGCTTGTCTTTCCATGTGAGCCCAATCACTTGGTGTATCTGGGATAACACATGTGTCATCAAACGGATGGAAATCATAATAATCGTCCATTGTAGCCCCGTTTCCACATTCAGTGCATTTTATATAGTTATGCTCACTAATCATGGTTTCTTTGCCACATTTAGGGCATTTATAGCACATATCAGCTAAGTTCTTGCAGATCTCGCCTTTTGAATCGTACTTAATGTGTGCGGTTTTGTTCCATTTATAGTCATCATGACGGAATGTTTCGTTTATTTTTGCTTCAATTTCATCAGCAGTTAGTTTCTTTAAATCTTCTGGACTAAACAATAATTTAAGTTCGCCATAAACATGTCCAAGACGATCATCTTCACAAATTTTGTTATTTGTAAGATAACTACCTTTTAAAGACATGCAATAAACTGGTATTCCAAACGCTTGAATAAATCTTCCTGTTCCAGGAACGATTGGTTGATTATCACCAAAAATACTAGATGTTCCTTCTGGGGAGAAAGCAACAATACCGTTCTTTTTTATAATTGTTCTCATAGCACGAACGCCATTTAAGTCGTTACAGAAAACTTTCTTAGGAAGAATACTCATCATTTTGAATGGCCAATGCAAATGGTGTCTAAAAAATGATGTATATTCAGCAACAATTGAAAGTCTTCTTGGGAAACATGCAGTAGTTAAAAACGTATGGTCTCTTCTACTTTGGTGATTCCAAATAAGAAAAGCAGGTCCTTTGCATTTGCTAATTGGGTCGATAACTTTAATATGTGGTCTATACTTAGCACCCAAAAGGTGAGTTCTACCAACAGCCCAATAAATAAAGTAGCAAACAGGATTTGGCTTGTGATATTTTCGAGTGACTAACTCTTGATGTAAGTCTTTAATTTTTTTAGCCATTTTTATCTATGTTTAGCGTGGAATGTAACACCAATTGCGTCTGGTCCACAGTGTGCACCTGCAGTTGGGTTAACTGGAATGATTTCAATATTTAAATCATCTCCAAATTGTTTTCTTAATGTATCAGCAAATTCTTCTGCCATTTCTAAAGCATCAGTATGAGCAATAACAACAGGATAATCTTTAATATGGTCTTCTAAGGAAACGACATATTCAAGAAGCTTTGCAACAGCGCCTTTTCTACCTTTGGCTTTTCCACATGATGTCATTTTGCCATCACTGCCAATGTAAATCATTGGACGAATTCCAATAATTCCACCCATGAAAGCAGCAAAACCGGCCACACGTCCGCTCTTAGCAAAGAACTTGAGGTTATCAGCGTAGAAATAGAATGCTTGTTTATCAACATTTTCATCTGCCCAAGCTTTAATTTCTTCGATTGATTTACCTTCTTTATAAAGCTTGCCCATTTGTTTACAAAGAGCATAGCTACCTAAAGTAATACCTTTGGTATCAATTAATTCTAAACGGCAATTTGGGTAGAGTTCTTTTAAATCTTCCATTGCAAGCCTAAGTGAATTAAATGTTGCTGACATAGCAGCACTGAAGTGAATGTATAAAACATCTCTTCCTGCTTTAAATTCTGGTTCGAAATATTTCTTATAATCTTCTGGAGACAAAGCTGATGTTGTTGGTAAATTCTTTGTTGTTCTAAGCATATCGTAGAACTTCTTTTGATCAAAAACTTTCCAGTCAACATATGGATAGACATCTTTACCATCAATACAGACTGGCATAGAAATCATTTTTGCGCCAACTTCAGCACAATCTTCTAATGTGACATCGCAATCACTATCAAAAAATAAAGTGTACATAATTATCTCCTTATTTATTTTGTGGCATTAGCCTCTAAAAAATCGATTACATCTTGAACAATAACAAAGTTAATGGCGTCAGAGAAGTGAACTCCAAATTCGTCTTCAAGTGACATCGCAAGCATCATAATGCCAATTGAGTCCAAACCTAAGTCTTCAACTAAACGTGAATTGACTGTTGCACCATCAACGTTTGCATCTGGCATGGCTTTTTTAATTAATTGTAATAATCTATCAAACATTTTATTTCTCCCTAGTATCTTCTCCATCGTAGAGTGTTTTATTCTCTGCGATATTTATTAATATATGAGCAGCGTTTCTAATAGCTCTAGCGCCACTGCTTCCACGACATTTCATTACGTATGTTTTTGCACCAAGCATGATGCCGCAACCAAGAGATTCAATATCGTAAATTTTCATTAGATAACCAGCAAATTCCATTGCTTCTTTTTCTTTACCGTTTTTCTTACCATATTTAATCATCTCGGTAATGATATTTGCAGCGCTACCTTCGGTAACTTTTAAAATTTGATTACCGGCAAAGCCATCACAAATAAGTACATCACATAAGCCTGATAAAGCTTTATTGCCTTCAATATTTCCAATAAAGTTCAATGTTTTATCTTCTGCGAGGATCTTATGTGCTTCTTTAACAACCTTATTACCTTTTGTTGGTTCTGCACCGTTACTTAATAATCCAACTTTAGGAGATTCAATTTTATAAAGCTTTCTCATAAAGTCAGAACCTAACCTTGCGAAATCATGCAATTGAGAAGCACCAACATCAATGGATGCGCCTGTATCAACTAAGCAAGTAAAAGCATTATTTGTTGTTGGAAGAATAGCAGACATACACGGTCTTTGCATTCCATCTAAAAGATAACGAATGCTTCCAACCATAAGAGCACCACTGTTTCCAGCAGAAATCATTCCAATTGATTCTCCTTTTGCAGCTTCTTGTATTGCTTTAAAAATTGAAACGTTTGGTTTCTTATAAAACGCTTCAACTGGATTATCATAATTTGTAATTGTTTCAGTTGTATGAATAATTCGAACTCTATTTGGGTCTAAATTATACTTTTTGATTAACTCTTCATCACCGACAAGAATAACGTTAACATTTGAAAACTCATCAATGACTAATTTTGCGCCTTCAATGATTGCCTCAGGTCCTTTATCAGATCCCAAGGTATCAAGAATAATTGAATAATTTTTTGCCATATAAAAACCTTTCGACACTTTGATTATATATCAAAGAAGCGAATTTTTATATTCTTTTCGTATAAATGGTTTTTCACTAATGAAAATTACAATACAAAAAACCCACAATGAAGTGGGCTTTTTTAACAACTTATAACGGCAAGTCTTTTTTAACAAATTTTCTTGAACCTATAATGGCAAATACAACGCCAATTAAAACAAGGATTCCTAATTTCCATAACCAATCTAAGGTTACAGCACCGCCTAAACCATTAATAGCTTTTGCGAATGTGGACATACTTTCTGTATCAACAAGAGTATATATAGTCAAGTAGTTAAAGAAGTTCATTGCTTCAACGCCAACGCCGACAGAAACGAAAACCTTGTTTCCAAATAAACCTAAGATACAGCAAAGGAATGCAAGAACACATGCACCACCGCCAACTGCAATACTCTTATTGGATTTATTGAACCAGCATGAAGCACCAAAGCATACACCTGTTAAACCAAACATAGCAATAAAGCTACCAAAGCAGTAAAGAATAGTTCTTAAAGCGAACGCTTCAAAATTTAACTTTGAAGGAGGCGCAATAACAAAAGCAACTGTTCCAGTAACAAATGCACAAATTGTAATAATTAAGTACATTGCTATTAAAGATAGAAACATAAATAGATACTGCGTTCGAACAACCTTTTTCCTATTGGTAGGAGTCGAAAGAATATAAGCCATAGATCCGTCACTAACTTGTGCAGCAATGAGTTTATTAGAAACAATCATGACATAAATCATTGGTAACAAAACACCGGCAATCTTATAAATAAGATCATTCATAACAGAGTTCAAATCGATGTTTGACATAGTTTGAATTCTTGAAAGGTTAAATCCCATTGTGTTAAGCAAACCTAAGATTTGCAACCAAGACATGCCTTCATCTTCAACATAGGTTTGAACTAAACCCATATCAATATTTGTAAAAATCTTCTTAGTTCCGACAACAAGATTAATAATGATGAAAATAGCAGCACTACCTAAAGTCAAAATTAACCATAAACCTAAGTTTGATTTTAAAGATTGCTTAAATAATGGTTTTGAGAATAAAGATTCTTTCTTTTTACTTTCTACGTTTTCCATCTTTGAAGCCTCCTATAACTTTTTCCATAAAGTATTTTTCTAATGTGTATTGAATTTCTTTAATTAATTTAACATTGAATTTAGCTAATTCCTTGAACATGTCGTCTATTTTTTCATTAGGCACTCTAATTAAATATCCAAGCATCTCAGGAATTTTTTGAATTAATTCAACTTTAGATGTATCGACATTATTGAAGTCGTCTTCGTTTTTGAACGAAATGAAGAATTCTTTAAATGGACGATTATGAATTTCTTCCATATCAACAATATCGATGAGATGGCCGTCTTTAATGAAACCGACATAGTCACAACATTCTTCAAGTTCATCAAACATATGGTTTGACATAACAATAGTTGCACCACGTGCCCTTTCTTCCTTAATGATGTTAATAAACGATTCTCTCATCAAAGGATCAAGACCTGTTGTAGGCTCATCTAAAAGAATAATTTCAGGGCGATGCATAAATGCAGCTACTAAAGCTGTTTTTTGTTTCATGCCTTTGCTCATTCTTTTTAAGTTCGCAGTTGGGTCTAATTGAAGAGCGTTAATAATCTGCTCAGCTCTTTTCATATCTGTAACGCCAAGCATTTGAGCTTGGAAGTTTAAAAATTCTGTTCCATCTTCTAAAGGTGGGAAAGCAATTTCTCCTGGAAGATAACCTAAATACTTTTTAATTTCTGTAGCTTTTTCCCAAGCGTTCATTCCGTAGACTTCAACTTTGCCTGAATCAGGTTTTAAAAAGCCCATAATATGACGAAGGGTTGTTGTTTTTCCAGCGCCATTGGTTCCACAATATCCAAATGTCTTTCCTTTAGGAACGACAAAAGAAATGTCAAAGAGTCCTCTTCCTTTGCCATAGTCTTTAGTCAAATGATCAACTCTAATAGCAATATCAGAATCTTTGATGTTCTTTAAGGATTGAGCATGTTCATAAATATCTTTTTTCATAATCTCGCTCCTATTTTGTGTTTCCAACAACACCAGAAAGACCACCAAAGATTCTGTCTTCTTTGTAGAAAGACATGAAGTAGTCTTGCAAAGTAAATGGTTTTTCTCCAAAAGTGCTTAATTTAATTCCTTGAACAGATTCAATGAATTTTTTGTATTGGGTGTCCTTGAATTTAACTGTAATGCTTAATCTTGCTTCGTTTTTCTTAATAATCTCAAACGGGCATTTTGCAATATAGGCATCATAGTTTTCTTTATCTTTTGCAAACAGCACATACACTTTTGTATTAATTTTCTTAACTTCTTCTGCGTTGAATGTAGAAACGTGAACACCGTCTTTGATAATTGAAATCATGTCGCATGTTGCTTCAACTTCAGAGAATATGTGGCTTGAAAGAAGAATTGTCTTTCCTCTTCTCTTTTCTTCAACAATAAAATTGATGAATACTTGTTGCATAACAGGATCTAATCCAGATGTTGGTTCATCTAAGATTAAAACATCAGGATCGTTCATAAATGCCGTAACAACAGCAAGCTTTCTTTTATCTCCTAATGACATTTCCTTTACCATTGGAGATGGGTCTAATTTAAACAATTTTAAAAGGTAATCAAGACGTTCTTTGTTTTCTTCGCCTCTCATATCTTGAATCATCTTAATAAATCCCCATCCATTAAGACCTGCTGGAATACTTGGCTCACCAGGAAGATATCCGACTTTTCCTAAAATTTTCTCGGTGTTACCAAAGGTATCCATTCCTAAGATTTGGGTAGAACCTTTTTGAGGCTTACTGAAACCCATAATATGACGAATTGTGGTTGATTTACCGGCACCATTTGGCCCTAAATAACCATAACATTCGCCTTTATGAACCTTAATTGAAACGTCAAAAACACCACGATGATAGCCATAGTCTTTGGTTAAATGGTCAACGTTAATGATTACAGGTTCGTTTTCGAATGATTTCTTTGCCATAATCTATCTTTTAAGTGTTAATGGAAGTCTATGGAAACTCCTGAATTTAAATGGATTTTGATAGAAATTTCCATAATCATAAACTTTGTCAGCCATATCGGACACACTACCAATTTGAATGCCTAAATTTGGATCTGTGAAATCGTGAACTAACGAAATTTTCACTTCTTTATATTCTCTAAAATCACCGAATTCGTCTTTTGCAATAACAAAGCCGCTTATAGTTGCATCGGAAGTTGTTAATTTATTTTCTCTATCGTAATAGTAATACATTTGCTTAGAAGCACCTTCCATTGTCTTGTTATAAGAAGTAATTGCTCCAACAGGTACCATACTTCCACTAATGTCTTGGTAGACAAGTGTATTCGAAAATTCATTAGCGTATGTCTTGTTCATAGCATCGACTTCGTTAATTTGTTTTTCAAGATCGACAACAGGTTCTGTTCCGAAACGTCCTTCGCCTTCAATACCTGGCATTTTAACAAGTTCGCCTTCACTCATAGATTTGCCTGTTATTTTTGTTCTATGTTCTTCTAAGTCGTAAGTTTTTAAAGTTCCGATAACTTCTAAGATATTGTCAAAGAAGTCTTTAATAGAATGTATCTTTTGTGCGACTTCATCATCAATATCGATAAACTTTCCATACCAAGTTAATTGTTGTTGCAAATCATTAATTGAAACAGGAACTTGCAAGGTAATTGTGTTTCCATCGCAGTATGTACATAAAATGTATTCAACAATTGAGCTTTCGATAACAGAATCTAAGTTACTCAAAAGTTGTTCTGCTAATTCTGCGGCTTCTTCTGATACTTTTGTTCGAATGTAAGTATAGAAATCTTCCAAACCTGGAATGTTTTCTTTATTGATAACAGTTCCCACATTTAATCTTGTGCCAAATTTTTCATCAGAATAATTGGTCTCATAATAATAACCTAAGAATCCTTTGTTAATAGCGTTAATTAATTCTTGAGGGAATTCAGCAAAGTTTCCACTTAAATTTGCATTAGCATAAAACATCTTTCCAGCTTTGGTAATCTCTGTCTCACCAGTAGGACCTAAATCTATAAACGAATCTGTTGCTTTTTCGTATTTATAATAATTAGAATCACGTCCTTTTGTTTCGTCGGACAAGACAAAAATTATATCTTGATCATTTAATTTGCTTTTGTCTAATCCTTCTAACCCCTCGTATGTCAAAACAGTTTTAGCAACAGGTTTACGTTTTGCATAAACAAAGTCTTCGTCAGTGAGTTCCATTGATAAGCCTATCTTAGTTTCTCCTTCACCTTCTTTGCCTAGCATAAAAGAATATTTGCCAACCAAAGAATCTTTACCACACGAAGTCAAACATAGAATAGGTAATATGAATAAAAAACGCTTATTTTTCATATAAAACACCTCAATATGTTTTATTATAAACATTTATGTTTTATAAGAATAGCATATTTAAAACACTATAAATATTATTCAAAATTTAATTATTACTAATTAAGCAAATGATTGAACTTAAGAATTTTGAGATTCGTTATCGTCTGTTAATAACTTTTTATAGGTTAAATTCATAGTTAAAGAGGATATAGGAGCAGTTATAAGTATTGCTAATACAGACACAGATAAAACTATAGTTCCAGCGGCAATAATTGCATCCGCAGATGGATTTCCTACTTCAAGCATTTTGTTGCCTAAATCCAAAAGCCCTCCACCAATTGAGGCTTGCACAGTCGCTTTTGGAAGATAAGAAATAACTGTAAACATTCTCTCTTTCCAATTGAGTTTAGTTTTGATTAAACATCCGCTAACCATCAAAGATCTTGCCACTAAAGAGATTCCTAAAATTGCTAATGCTGGTAAGATAAATTTGCTTGCATATTCAATTTTAATTGAAGCCCCTACCAAGAAGAACAAAAACATTTCTGCTGGAATCCAGATTTTTGACGTCTTTTTTGTTAACTCATTTGCATTTTCTTTATTCATAATCCTTAAAACTACACACATTGTGATTGTTGCGAGTAAAGAAGAGAATCCGAAGTATTGAGTTACAAACTCTTCTAAGGCCATCATCCCAATACCAATAGCTATAATAATTAAAATTTTTAAAGTATTTCTAATGTTGACTTTCTTAAAAATAAAACCAAGTAAAAAGCCAAAACCAACACCTAAAACTACTCCTGAAATTATAGCAATGAATATGTTTGCAAATGTCATAGCGTTTATTGAACCACCGCTTTCTATTGTTAAGAAGGCTTGGTAAAAAACAATCATTATTATATCGTCAATACTGCTGCCTGCTAAAAGGAGCTGAGGAATACCTTTTTTAGTGCCTCTTTTTTCATCGATTAGTCTTGTCATCATAGGTATAACAACAGCAGGCGAAACTGCTCCTAGTACCGAGCCTAATAAAAATGATTCGACGTAAGTGATATTAAAAAATAAAGGGGCAATTAGACCAACAGTAACCATTTCTATTACAGCAGGCATAAACGACATCATAATCGCAGGTCTTCCGACCTTTTTTAAATCGGAAACATCAAGCGATAATCCAGCCTTTACAAGAATAATAATTAAAGCAATTTTGCGTAAATATGGAGATATTGTAGCAATATTAGCATCTATTAACCCAAGTGCATTAATCAAAATACCAAGCAAAAGATAACCAATTAACGAAGGTATATGTATTTTTTTAAATAGCAAAAAGATGATAGCGCCACCGCCTAGAATAATAAGCAAATCTAAGAAAAACATCATACCAAATCTCCAATTAAAAAGCTGATGAAACCCAAAGCCAAAAAGACTTTAGACATCATCAGCATAAATGCGGTTTAGCTTTCGCAAGGGAGATATCATTCCCGAAAATAATATAACACTATACAAAGAAAAAAGCAGCAGGGATTGAATCCATACTGCTTTAAATACAATTTTCAATAATTACTTAACTAAGCTATATGCATCTTCATCAACATAGATTGTGCAATCTGGATGCTTTTGAAGAATAGAGCAAGGAACTTCTTCAGTCATTGGTCCTTTTAATAAATTAAAGATAGCTTGTGCTTTATTCTTACCAGTGGCGATAAGAACGATCTTACGGGCATTCATAATAGATTTAAGGCCCATTGTAACTGCTTTTGTAGGAACTTCACCGATGTCATTGAACAATCTGGAGTTGTCTCTAATTGTTTGTTCAGTCAAATCAGTAATATGTGTTAATGAATCAAATGATGTGCCTGGTTCATTGAACGCAATGTGTCCATCACTACCAATACCAAGGATTTGAATATCAATTCCGCCAAAGGAAGCGATTTCTGCATCATATTGGTTCATATATGCTTCAACATCGCCAACACCCTTTAAAACGTGTGTTTTTGATCTATCAATATCGATATGATTGAATAAGTTTTCATTCATAAAATAACGATATGATTGATTGTGTGTTCCTTCTAATCCGATATATTCATCAAGGTTGAATGATGCACAACCTTTGAAGGAAACTCTTCCTTCTTTATTTGCTTTAACAAGATTTGCGTAAACATCTAATGGGCTTGTGCCAGTAGCTAAACCAAGAACAGCATTTGATTTGGCATTAACAACTTTGATAAATTCCTCTGCGATTTGACGAGAAATTTCTTTGACATCTCCAATGATAACTTTCATTTTAATTAATCTCCTTTTTATCCACGACTTCTCTTGTGGATTTAACAATTGAATTTTCTTTATAGACTCCCCTAGTCATTGTTAGAGGATAGACTTGTGTGTTTCGGCCAATCACTGTGCCTGGATTTAATACTGAACCACAGCCGATATCAGCATGATCTCCTAATAAAGCTCCAATCTTTCGAATACCTGTAACATAATCTTCATCACCATGAATGATGACAGGCTTGTTGTCACTTCTTAAATTAGAGCATATCGAACCCGCTCCTGTATGAGCGTAGTTTCCTAAAATTGAATCCCCAACATAGTTGTAATGTGGGCATTGGCAATGCCTCATAAGGATACAGTTCTTGAATTCTGAACTATTACCCACAACACTTTCATCGCCAATAATAACCGAACCTCTAATAAATGCACCTGGTCTAATTTCAACATTGTTACCAATAATGCATGGTCCAGTAATATCTGCAGTTGGATAGATTTTAACATTTTCACCAACTAAGACGCCTTCTTTTAATTTAGTGAATCCAGGAATTCCTTTTTCCACTAATGATTTGACGTAATCTTTAATAAGAGGGAGTAGTTCCCAAGGATACTCCTTCGAAAACACAAAATCATCGATATAGTCAATTCCGGATTTATCAAATAAATCAGTAACTTTAACTTTACTCACCAATATATCCTCCTTTTTGAATTAGCATATATACTTCGTTTATATATTTATCAATTAAGTTTTCGTCTTCGGCTTCCACCATAATTCTTATAACTGGTTCAGTACCAGATTTACGGAGAAGGATTCTGCCATCTTCGCCAAGTTTCTTATTTATTTCTTTTACTTTTGCGAGAATTGTTTCATTTTCCACGACAACATTCTTATCTACAACACGAACATTTTTCACTTTTTGAGGGAATAAATGAACATCTTCGCAAAGTTTTTCTAAGGAGGCTTTGCTTTGAATCATTTCTTCGACAAGTTTGATGGATGTTAATATACCATCACCAGTTGTTGCATATTTTCTTAAAATGATATGACCTGATTGTTCTCCGCCAAGCCAGTAATTATTTTTCATCATTTCTTCGTAGACGAATCTATCACCTACATCAGTTTGAACATTCTTGATGCCAATCTTCTTTAATGCTTTAGCTAAGCCAGAGTTAGACATAATTGTGGTTACCACTGTGTCGTTATACAAATATTTACGGCTCTTGCTTCTCTTAGCTAAGATATAGAGAATCTTATCGCCATCTACAACATTTCCTTTGGAATCAACCGCTAAGCATCTATCAGCGTCACCATCGAACGCAAAGCCACAATCGAGATGTTCATCTTTTACTAATTGGCATAATTGTTCAATATGTGTTGAACCACAATCAAGGTTTGTATTCAAACCATCTGGTATGTCACCAATAACTCTTACATTAGCGCCTAATGTTTCGAAAACATTTTTAGCAATCATCCAAGATGAACCGTTTGCGCAATCAAGACCAATATTTAAATCTCTGAATGAGGTTGAAATTGTTGAGATTAAATAAGCAATATATCTATTTCTGCCACCAACCCAGTCAACGACTGAGCCAACGTTTTCTCTTGTGGCTAATGGAATATCATCTTCTTTAACACCAAGAGTTTCCATATCACCATCGATGTAAGCTTCAATCAAGGCTGTTACTTCATCGGATAACTTTTCGCCTTTTTCATTAAGAACTTTAATACCGTTATCATAGAAAACATTGTGAGAAGCAGTGATCATAACGCCACAGTCAAATCCTTCTGTACGAGTAATATATGAAACAGATGGAGTTGTAGTAACGTGAAGAATATATGCATCAGCGCCGCTAGAAACAATGCCTGCACATAATGCGTATTCGAACATATAAGAGCTTCTTCTTGTATCTTTGCCAATAACAATTCTGGCTTTTCCGTTGTTTTTTAAATGCTTGGATGTGAATTTTAATTGTGAATAGTACCAACCGAGGAATCTGCCAACTTTGAATGCATGCACAGCATTTAATGTTTTGTTAGACTCTCCTCTGAATCCATCAGTGCCAAAGTATTTATTCTTTCTTGGTGCTGCTGGGGCTTTTGGAGTTTTATTTAAATTAATAATTTTTTCGTTATTTAATAAATCATCCGCGGAAACTTTGAATAATTTACAAATATCCATAATCTTATCTACTTGTGGATAGGAGGCGCCTTTTTCCCATTTAGAGATAGATTGTCTAGCCACCATTAAGGCAGTAGCTAATTGTTCTTGTGACATCCCACCATTAATTCTTAAGTGAGTGATTTTTTCTGCTAATGTCATTAGTTTTCCTCCTTGTAATATTTGGTTGCGGTTTAAAAATACATTATATTCTTACAGTAATATTTTCAAGAAATTATTTTCACCGTTTTATTATGTTAGTTTTAGTTGCTCACTCAATCTTTACATTAATTTATCTAGAAACCATAAAATAATCAAATCTAACTAATCCATCGGTAGGATTTTAGAAAAATAATCAATCCTACATATCTATGCTAGTTTTTTGTAAGTTGCATCCTTAAAAACACCTGAAAACTATTGTAAATAAGATAAAAAGCGTTATTTTCATAAAAAAACAGGATGATTTATTGTATCATTCCTGTAGTTTTTCAATGGTTGCGG
>CALEHV010000048.1 GCA_937876465.1 uncultured Bacillota bacterium
CTTTAAGCATGGATAAACTTGGAATTAAAGGTAAGAATTTAACTGAGAAATTAGTCAAATATTCTTTTCAAAGAAAAGAACGTATCTCAATTGCGTCAGTTTCTGATATCTTAAATTTAAATAAGAAATACCGTATGAATATTCCAGGAGAAGTCAATGACGAGAACTGGACGTTTAAATTGAAAAATTTTGATAAAGTTAAGAAACAAATACTTAAATATTTTTAAAGAAAGTATAAATCTATGGCGATTAAAAATCTTATAAAAAAATTAATTCTGTTAATTAAATCAAAACCTATTGAGTTTTTAATAGTAATTTTGTCGTGCACTTTCTTATTATTTTCTTTATTTCCAATGATTAATGTTAGATTTTACAATATATACATATACGATTTAAGTTCGATACAAATTTATTCTAAAACATATAATTTCTTTTCGTTTACTTTTGGCGAAACTTATTTTGGCAAAAATATGATTGGCATATTAATTATAGCGGTTCAGTTGGGAATCTTGGTTTTGTCGATTTTTAATTTAAAAAAAAGCAATAAAATCATTCTTTATTCATTAACGCTAATTAGCGTTTTATTAATGATATTGTTAAGTTTTTATTCGACTATTATTGCCAAAATCCATAATATTAAAACACATGAGTATGTTTTGGATGTTATTGATCGTTTTCCTACGCTTCCAATTTTGTTTGAACAAACTCATATAAACAAAGAATCATTTTTGATTGACTTGGGGGTTGGCCAGTTTTGCGAAATTGTTAGTTACTCTTTAATTTCTTTTGTTTGTTTTCTTAAACTTTTTTTCTTAAACAAAGATAACAAAAATAATCGTGAATCTTGATCGCTTATAAATACTGCTAACGCATATAAAATTATAAATAATAGAATCTGAATAATGGAGAGAATGTAAATATTAATTTCAAATACAAAAAACTGTTTAAGAGCTAGACAAACTGCATAAGAACAAAAAATGATTAATATTGTTTTAAACAATTCAATGGTATCTTTTTCAGAATAGAAACCGTCTTTGTGTATGATATACATAAACAATAATATATCGGATGCTAAAAATGATAATGTTGTTGCTAGAGCTATACCGCCGACTCCCAATTTGAAAGTATAAGCGAATAAGAAGTTAAAACATATGTTAATAATTAAAGCTATTGCTGATATAAATACAGGAGTTTTAAAGTCTTTTCTTGCATTGAGATATTTATTAAAGAAAAGTGCAACAGATTGGAACAAGCCTCCTAAAGCGTAATATTTTAGGCAATCCGCTGTTAATTTTGTGCTTTCACTATTAAATGCTCCTCTTTCAAAAATTATTTTTACAATGGTGTCTGGATATATAAAGAGCACTAAAAAAATTGGCGCAAAGATAATTAAAATTAGTTTCAATCTTTTTAATAAAAGAACTTTGTTGTCGGTTGTTTTTTTAGAGGCGTTATTAATGACAAATTCATTAAAAGTAATGTTTACGAGTGAATTGATTATTATTGTGTTTACAATATTTGTAATAGTCTGCGCATATTGCAAGGATGAAATACCACCGACAACAATATTTGAAGCAATATTTTTGTCAACTAAATAATTAATTTGATAAATTGCGACAGAAAACAAAACAGGAACTATGGATTTGAGCATAGTTTTTATGTCTGCATCAAATAATGGTTTTTTTAGTAAAGGTTTATAGCCTGATTTAACAGCAAATATAATAACTAAAATTGATTGAAGAATTATAGATATTAAAGGTATCGAACCTAGAACGATATAATTATTAAAATAATTATATAAAATTAAAATCATTATTGTAGATATATCTAATGCTAATCCAAGAATTGAAACTAGTACGAATTTTTTATTTGCTTGATTAAAAGCGGTTAGAACCATAACAATTGATTGGAAAAGAAGAGCGGTAGACCCAAATCGTAGAAGATTAGAACATAAAGTGATTGTATCTTGATCAAAACCACTTGCAAAAATAGGCACAATAAAGCTTGAAAATGCTGATAAGATTATTGCTACCAAAAGACACACAAAACCAATCATTAAAATGCATTTTGTAGTAAATTCGTTTGCTTTTACTTTGCCATATTTTTTAAATAAGCTGAGATAAATTGGAATAAAGGTGATAGAAACAACTTGTTGAACCACCAACAAGAAAAAATTAGGTATTGATGTAGATAAGTTGAATGCATCAGCAATGTTTGTTGTACCAAGAAAATAACCACTAATTATTTCTCTGCCAAATCCAAAGAGTTTGGCGATAATAGTAGCAATAATTACCATTAAGGTTGTTTTTACTATTGTCTTGTTTTGTGTTTTTTCCATTTTCTAATAAATTTAGGCGTCAGCAAACAAATTCTTTGTTTTAACGTATATTTTTTATAAATAAATTTATTAACTGCTTTTTTTAAGGAAGATTGAGCAAAAGAATAAAAATTTATTTTTTCTTTGTAAATCATATTTAAGTCTGGTTCTCTTTTTGTTTTTCTATACCCGACATATTGATTGACAGATTCACAATCTAAGTATTCTTTTTCTCCAGGAAGATTTTCTATTATCTCAGATGCTTTTTTGTCAACTATAACTATATTTTTGCCTAAACCTCTTTCCTTATTCATAAGATCGCCAATTGCAATATTGCTAACAAGCTTTTTGTGAGAAAATTTACAGATATGGCAACTTGTTCTAACGAAAGACGAACCGAGTATAGAAATATAATAATCGTCTTTATTTCTAAGAACATTCTCTCTATCGTTGTCAATCAACGAGGTACAAAGAATTTCAGATCCATATTTTTTCGATCTAAAGTCGATTGAATCAAATTTGTATTTTCTTTTTAATTCGTTAATGTAAATATCAAAAATACTATGAGAAACATTTCCTCCGCAAAGTAAACTAACTGTTGTAAGATTCTCAATATTTTTGCAATTTCCTAAAAAAAGTTTCAAAGCCTCGATTTCACATGGAAGTCCGAAGAAAAGCACCATTTTATTGTTTATTAGATCGTTAAGAACTTGAGTGTATGTTCCGTTAACATCAGATTTTACATATTTACTTTTTTGAATAAGTTTTAATTCGAAAACATTTTCTATTCTTGTATGCTTAGCTTTAAGGTTATTTAATGATACGCCATAGACAACGCCGTTTAGTTTTTCAATAAAATATCGACTTACTTCAAAAGAAAAACCGCCACTTGAGGAATATTTGTTTATATTAATATCTAAAGAGTTATAAATTAAACATTTAAAAATAGGATTTGTACAACTATTATTATAAATTTGGCAAACGCTGTCACACTTGTTACAACCAATGCACTTTAAAAAATCTATTCTAGGGTACAAATCTCCACTATCAGTTTTTTCTAGAGTGATTGCTTGCTTAGGGCAAATTTCTTCACAAGCTTGGCAACCGACACACTTTAAATCAAATCTAATCATATAATTAATTCATCATACTCCATTTTTAAAATGTTTAATTTTTTATTTTGAATCACAGACTTTATCTTGCTGTCATTATCAATATTGATTGAAGTAAAATAATATAGATTTGAATTAACGAATACAGCACTAATTAAACTATATGTTACAAAAACGATTAAGCCAAATAGAGCACATTGGTTTTTGCGGTTTTTAACATAATTAACTATATAAAAAATAAGTAAACCTAAGTAAGGGAATAAGCCAACAAGACCATAACTAAAGTAAAATTCTAGATAGTCGTTATGAGCTGCAGTACCAGAATTTGCAAACATTGTATACCCAGAGCCATAGCCAAAAATTACTTGTTTAAGTGATGGATTTTTGGAGTTATTAATTATGTTAATCCAGTTATTCAAACGACCTGAACTGTTAATTATATTTGCAATTGTAAATTTTTCTAAGAAACTTCCTGGATTTGGAACAAGATTAGCATAAAGCAAAACCAAGGACATGAGCGACGCTATACAAAGCATTATAATATTCCATACTTTTTTCTCCTTTTTGTAAAGCGATGTATTTAAGAATTGTAGAACAAAGAAAACAATAAAAATTAGCAATACGCTCATTTTATCTGCAATAAACACTAAAGGAGCGAAAATAAGCAACAAAATCATCATTTGATTAGGAGAAACTAATCTTTTTAGAGTGATAAGCATGCCAAACGGAAAGAAAATATGTGAAATAATTGGGATTCTATATGCAAGTGATCCTAGTGGTTTCCCCTGTAAATAGAAGAAATAAAAAACACAGAGGAAGAAATAGATAAAGAAAAGCGAAAGAAACGTGTATTTTAATGTTTTAATTTTCACGTGTTGAAGTGTAAATGTAGTTTCAAAATATAAAGAAACAACAAAAAGCAAAACGTAGTAAATTAAGTTTGTAAGATAATTATTAAAAGGAACAATTGTTGTTGTTACACCATAAGCAGAAGTAACTTCGTATTTAAGATTGAAATTAACGAGAGAAGATAAGCCAGAAAAGAAAATGAGCGAGACTATTGATGCAGGAAAAATAAATGCATGAATCGGAAATTTCTTTTTTTCTCGAATTACTGAAATGATATTAATAATTGCTCCGTAGGCTAAAGCTATAAGCAATAAAACAAGAAAAACTTTGGAAAACGTTCTATCAAAATTCTTGTGATAAGTTTGCGGACTGGTAACTATATCAGAAATTCCATAGCCAATGAGCAAAAAACAAATTGTATAAAAAATACATTGGTCTGAGATTAAAAATTCAATTTTCCTCAAAAAGCTATTTTTCATATGTTTCCTTTAAGCTATTTATCAAATTTTCAGCAACAAAAACAGATAAAAATTTGTTTCTATTATTTTTCGCATTCTCACAAAAATAATCAGCATTTAGTGAGTCGAATTTGGAAATTGTTTTTGAATATGAATATGATGAATTGCTTTTGCAAATTAAACCATGGTTGCACAAATTCACAATATCACTACTGCCAGAAGATTTTGTTGTAATACATGGTATTGCGGACATTAAAGCCATGTAAGGATTGACATTCCAGCCATCAGCATTTGATGGTACCAAGACACATTTTACAATCCCTAATGATAAAAAATTTATAGTTTCATTAATGCTTTTTTTGCCTAACAAAATGATATTTTTATATTTTTTTGCATATTTTTTAACATCGTCAGAGTTGTTACCGTAATCGCCTATAATATAGAGATTCTTTTGCTTGTTTTTTGAAAAATATTTGAGAAGTTTGTCCAAGCCTTTATTGATAAAATCATTCCTACCAATATAAAGATAGTTTGTATTTTGTTTTAATTTACTACAAAAAACATTTTCATCAATATCTGGAATGTAGTATGTTTTCATTACGGGAAGGCCACAAGAAATTTTTCTATAGTATTCTTCTGCGTCCTGGCCAATAGCAACATACCCATCTATATTTTTGCTAAATCTTTTTGCTAATTTTTTATATTTCATTTTTTGTGCAATTCTTTTGAGGCTTTTAAATTTACCCATTGGAGCAGGAATTTCACAGAAATTTAAAATTTTTAAATTTTTTTCGTTTTTCTTTTCAATTAAATAACTAAGTGAAAAAGAATAAAAACCGTTTACAATATTGATTGAATCGTTAAGGTCTATTTTGTTTTTTTGGATTGTATAAGCAACAGATTTTTCAATATAAATCGTAGGTAAATCCATGCTTTTTTGATTTAGTTGAGAACGATCGTTATCTATCTGATTCATTACAAAAATTTTAAGATTGCTCCCAAGCTTTGTTTTAAGACTTTTGAGCAAACCCCTTGTCGCAAAAGGATAATTTTGTAACCAAAAATTAACTTTCATTCATTTAAGTATAGAATATAAATAATTAAATTCAAATAATTTAATTTGCATTATCTATTAGTTGTTGATAACTTTTTTTGTCAAACAATCAACCAAAATTCTTTTCAGTTTTCAAATAATTGACATAGGTAAAAATGTTAATCAAAATAATATTAAATAAATATGATTTACATAGCATCATTAACTTTTTCACCTGCTCACCAAACATTAATGGAGTGTTATTATAATGTGTTATCATGCTATTCTGATGTTGTTTTTATAATAGATTCAAAATTTATAGCTTTTAAAGGCGATTATTATAAAAATAAAAAACACATAGTGTTTTCAAAAACTTCATTATTAGATTTTCGTTCTGGCGATAAATTACTTGTAGTTTCTCCCAACTTAAAAAACAATGAATTACTAAAGCATTCATCTAAAAAAGGTTGTACAAATTTTTATGTCTACCATGAACCAAATTTGCCTTTTTTTGAAATGATTAAATCAGTCGGTGGTTTTTCTTTTAACAACTTAAAGAAATGCTTTGGCTTGCGTTTATTCAACGGAAAAAAGCTTTTAAAATATTCGGATTGTGTCATATTTCCTTCAAATTATTCCAAATCAATTTGTTTAAAATCTTATAAGGTTAAAAAATATGCTGTAATACCGCTTATGGAAATTAAAAGTAGTTCTTCTTTCACAAATGAAAGAAATTTCTTTGGTTATATAGGAACTATTGCGCAAAACCACGCATTTGATGAATTTATAGATTTTTTGAAATATAGCGCAGCTTCAAATTGTTTTAGATTTCTTATCGCAACAAAAACAAAATTGGATGAAACATTAAAAAAACAATTACAAGAATTGCTCAAAGATAGAATTGAAATACATGATGGTAAAGTTTTAACCGAGAATGAGATCAATTCATTTTATTCTCGTTGTGCTGCTGTGTGGTGTGCGTACAATCATTCAACACAAAGCGGTGTTCTAATTTCCGCATTCACAAACAGCACACCAGTTTTAGTTTCAGAATTGCCGACTTTTTTAGAAGTCGTTGAAGAAGGAAAAACTGGTGAATTTGTTGCTAACAGGAATTTTTATGAGATAAATTTAAAATTTAATAAAATTTTAAATAATTTGGATCATTATATAGAAGAGATAAGAAAATATTATTCATTAAAAATTGATTATAAAAACTATCAAGACATTATTTTAAAGACATTTAACGAAATTAATCACTAAACAATTTTTTAAAGCCCGATTTTTGTATTGCTTCATTATATTTTTCTGTAGCATATGATACACAAGTTTCCTTTATTTTGACAATTTCCGAATTTTTTAGAAGAAGTAATTTTGAAACTATTTCCATATAGTCATTAAATTTTTCACAAACGAAACCGCATTTATTTTTAGTCAGTTCATTCCAAGGTGTATTGGAACTTATTATAGGGATACAGCCAGCCTTAAGAGCTTCAAAAATAACATGCCCAAAATTTTCGTGCGAACTTGGAAAAAGAAAAAAATCATAATTTTTAAAAACACTTACTACTTCGGTGGGTTTTAATTCCCCACAATATTTGAAATGCAAATTTTTATATGTGGATGCTAAATCAACGCATTTTTTATAATAGATTTTATCTTCTAAAATTCCATAAACATCGAAAACAATTTCCTTCTTCAATTCCCCTAAAATCTTTATTGCATAATCTAAATTTTTAATCGTGTTAATTCTAGAAATAAAAACAAATCTTTTATCGCAAATTTTTGGATTTGGGTTTAGATTATCAAGAGTTATGCAATCCTCAGCAATTTCGTATTTTGCTTTTGGAAACATTTCTAACAACTCTGTAACTTCATTATTTGAAGTGCAAGACCAGGTTATGTATTTAAAAATGCCAAATAACTTCACGTATGAATAAAATAAGATTTTTTTGAATCTTTTAATTTTTAGAGCACCTTTACCTAAACTACCCATTACAGCAATAATACATTTGACCGATTTGTTTTTGCGCGAAAAACTACATAACCTAAGAGCGGTTTTCCAATAGTATCCGCAGCAGTATATTGAATCAAATTGAGCAAATAAATTAAAAAGAAATTTTCTATTAATAATTGTTTTGTCGTTTACATACATTATTTTTACGCCAAACGCATCAATCCAGGTGTTCGTTTTTGTTTCATATAAAGTTTTTGAGTGTAAATCATGATTTTTGCATAATATAAAAATATTATATGTTTTCGAAAAAGCGCTGCATAAGTTGTGAATAGAAGTAACTATACCACCTGCATTAGTACCCGGAAGATAATATTCGCATAGAATTAATATGTTTTTGTTCATTAATATAATAATATAATAAATATAGCGTTTGTAATATGAAAAAAATTTCTATTTTATCCTATATAAATACACACAATTATGGCGGACAACTTCAATGTTTTGCATTGCAAAAATTTTTATTAGCAAATACTGAATTTAATGTAGAACATATTAATTATAAACAGCCAATGATTTATGAAGGAAATCTTTTAAAAAAAATCCTTAAATTTTCGTATAACAAAATAATTTTACCTATTATTTTTAATAAAAAGCGTAGAAATAATGAAAAATTACTATTAAGTAAAATGAACATTTCTAAATCATATAGGCAAAATAATATTGCAAAAATAAATACTGATGCGGTTATCGTGGGGAGCGATCAAGTGTGGAATCCGAATATTAATCACAACGATACAAATTTTTTATTACCTTTTTATAAAGGGGTAAAAATATCGTACGCCTGTAGTTTCGGAACAACATATATCGATAGGTTTTGGGAAACGCAACTTATAAAAAACCTTAATAATTTTAAGAATATTTCTCTAAGAGAAAGCGATTTTTGCGATTATATAGAAAAATTTATAGGATGTTCAACAATTGTTGATTTAGATCCCGTTTTTTTATTGTCTAGGGACGAATGGGAAAAGTGTGAAACAACCAATTTAAAAGAAAAATATGCTTTGGTATATTTAATGCCAGGTGATAAAAAACTGGAAAATTATATTTTAGAAACTGCTGAGAAATATGCAACCGAAAACCATATTAAATTAGTTGTTATAGGGTGCAAAGAGATTGATAAATTTAAAAATCACAATAATATATTTTTTCAATATGGTCCTTTAGATTTTGTTGGGCTTGTTAACCATTCAGAAATCGTTTTTACAAATTCTTTTCATGGCACAGCATTTAGTTTGATTTTTGAAAAGATTTTTTATTCTTTTGTTAATACAAATACAGATGTCAAACTTTATTCTAGAATTATCAATATTTTAAATATTTGTAATCTTGAAAATCGTATTTTGGATCTAAAGAACAAATTTGTCCCTAATTATCACGAAGGAATTGACTATAAGACTATTAGCAAAAAGATAAATTTTGCCATATGTCAGTCAAAAGAACATCTTTTAAACTCTTTAAAATTTTAATTATGAAAATACTGATCATTTCTCAATATTATTGGCCCGAAAATTCTAGAGTAACCGATATTGCTGAATCTCTTTATAGAGAAGGCAATAATGTTACTGTTTTAACTGGACTTCCTAATTACCCTCAAGGGTATATTTATGAAGGATATAAACATGGCGAAAACAGAAAACAAATACATAATGGTGTAAATATTATTCGTGCTAAATTAATTGAAAGACGCCACGACACATTTCATAGATTATTAAATTATTATTCTTTTCCACATTATGCGAATAAGTTAGTTAATAAATTGGATAAAGATTTTGATGTTGTTTTAGCAATGGAAGAATCTCCAATTATGCTTGTTAAACCAGCTATTAAATATGCTAAAAAATACAATAAAAAAGTTATTATGTATGAAATGGATCTTTGGCCCGAATCTTTATTGGCAGGTGGAATTAAAAAAGATTCTTTCATTTATAATCACTATAAAAAAATATCTGCTAAGATTTACTCTCAAATGGATAAGATTTTAGTTTCAACTAAAGAACACATAGATTATATTAAAGCATTACCTAATTGTAGTAATTTAGATATAGATTATCTTCCTCAATATGCTGAGAGCATTTTTGAAGAATCGAATTATGAAACAATTGACAATGGTGCAATAGATTTAATGTTTGCAGGCAATATAGGCAAAGCACAATCTATAGACACCATTATTAAGGCTGCAAATCTTCTAAAAGACGATAAGAGATTTATGTTTCATATAGTTGGCGATGGTAGTGAACTGGAAAATTGCAAAAAGTTAGCAAATGAACTTAAGTGCAATAATGTTAAATTTTATGGTTCAATGCCTTTATCTGAAATGCCAAAGATGTATGCTTTAGCTGATGCTATGTTAGTAACTTTAGAAGATAAATCTTATGCAAACATGACTATACCTGGAAAAGTACAATCATACATGGCAGTAGGTAAACCAATTATTGCATCTATTAATGGAAGCACATCGAGCTTTATTAAAGAAAACAATATAGGTTATGTTTGTGAATCTGAAGATTATAATGAATTAGCAGAATTAATTAAGAGTTTAGATAAAAATCGTCTTAAAGAACTCGGTTTAATTTCTAAGAAAAGATATTTCGAGAAATATAGTAAAGATTCTTTTATATCTTCGTTGTTCAATCACGTTGAAACTGTCGTTGTTTTATCACTTAAAAAGTAACATTGATGATATACACACGATATATCCGCGTATATTTAATTTATTAAAATAGTAGAATTTATATAGATTTAATAAAAAGCAACAGCCAACAATAAATTAATAACTGTTAATGCGCTGTTGGGAACATAATTAAAGAGGTGAATCTTTTATGAGGATTGAAAAAATAATAATTAAAAATTTTAAAACATTTGATGATCAAACTATAAATTTTTCATTTAAAGATGACGATGGTGTGAAAGCTAGGGACTTTTTAATATTGATCGGCGATAATGGTACTGGTAAGAGCACTTTATTGGAAGCTATACATTTAGCATTAACGGGATTTTATAGGGGGAAAACGATATTAGGGAATATATCACAAGATTTGTTTAACAAAAAGTGTGTAAAAACATATCTTGATGATTTTAATGCCCACAAAAAACCAATTCCGCCCAAAATCTCTATTGAAGTTTTTTTCGATGATTGTCCTGTTTTAGAAGGAAATTATAATTCAACCGGTTCTAAAGCATGTGGATTTGTTTTTGAAATCGCTTACGACGATCGCAATGATGATGCGTACTCTGCACTATTATCACATAAGTTAAACACATTGCCGTTTGAATTTTATAAATGTGAATGGAATACTTTTGCTAGAGAAAAGTTCACGAATTCTAAATTTATTACATTTAAAAGTGCGTTTTTGGATACTAACTCTGATAAATTTTGGGATTCTTCCAATCGCTTAATAAAGAGTTATATCGATGACCCCTCTAAGATAGAATTAAATCAATCTTTCAGAATCGTGACGAATAGTTTAAAAGAATCCGAATCTTTTAAAAGAATAAATGAAAAAATCGAAAAAAATGAAAATCTTAAAAACAAAAACTTATCCATTGGAGTAGCCAATTCATCACAGAATGCTTGGGAAAATGCTTTAACTATTATGGAAAATGATATTTCTTATGAGAATATTGGTACTGGCAAGCAATGTATGTTAAATACGATATTATCATTTGAGAATGATTTATTTAAAAACAAAGGAATTATTTTGATTGAGGAACCAGAAAATCATCTTTCGGGTATGAATTTAAATATACTTCTAAAATACATTAAAGATAATTCAAAAGATTACCAAGTAATTATTAGCACTCACAGCAGCTATGTATTAAATAAACTAGGCATGGATAATTTAGTATTGATAGGCAAAAATAGTGTTTCATCTTTTGTTAAGTTACCTAGTGACACTACGCATTATTTTGAAAAAGTTGCTGGATTTGATACGTTAAGATTTATTTTGTCAAATCAAACTGTTCTTGTTGAAGGCGACTCGGATGATTTAATTATTCAAAGAGCTTATTATGATTCAAATGAAAGGTTACCAATAGATGATGGAATTGAAATAATTGTTACTGGTTTATCTTTTAAAAGGTTTCTTGATTTATCTATAAAATTAGAAATTAATACAGTTGTTGTCACAGATAATGATGGTGATATTGATAGAATAAACAATTTAATCTCTGAATATAAAAACTACCATTGGATAAAAATTTGCAGTGGGACAAAAGCATATGCCCATGAAGAATTAGGCTTTGAACAAAGTACAGACCCAAATAAAGAAAGTAAAGTTCCAAATGTTAATACGTTAGAGCCAGAAATACTCCGTGCAAATAATAGAGATATTATTAATAAAATTTTGGATAAGAGTTATGATAATGACGAGGACTTACTTCATTTTATGATTAAAAATAAAACCGAGGTAGCGTGGAAAATTTTTAGTTCAAAAGAATCAATTAAATATCCCCAATATATTTATGATGCCATTTCTCATATAGCGCCATTTCCATCTAAAGACGGCATAGTTAAGAAAGAGGATATATGAAATGAACAAGATAATTGTTTCTTGTGCTGGTAGTGGAAAAACCACGTATTTAGTAAATAAAGCTATGGAATTATCCGTCAAGAATAAAGTATTAATAACAACGTTTACTGATAATAATACAGAAGAAATAGAAAAGAAATTTTATGAATTATTCGGATTTAAACCTGCTAATGTTGATGTTTTACCATGGTTCACATTTCAATTAAAACATTTAATTAGACCTTATCAATTACCTTTCATTGAAAAAAGAATAAATAACATTATTATGGTTCAGGGTAAATCTACAACGTATAAAGGTAATAACGATAAAGAAAACTACGTGATGGATGACCAAATTTTTTCAGACAAAATTGCTTTGCTTGCATTTAAAACGCTTACTGAAACAAAACATACTTTAAGCAGACTTCAAAGAATATATAGTTATATTTTTATTGATGAATTCCAAGATATGGAAGGTTATGATCTTGAGATAATCAAATTATTATCAAAAAATAATATTAAAATGGATATTGTATGTGATCCTCGCCAACATACATTTTCAACACATTATGATGCGAAAAATCACAAATACACATGCACCCCTTTAAAGTATATTGAAGAACAATGTTCAGATTATTTTGAAATTGACGAGACAACGTTAAACGGAAGTTATAGATGTCCTAAAAACACTATATTATATGCTTCAACTATTTTTCCTGACCTCCCTCAATCGGATTCCTTAAAAGAGCATAAAGAGGGTGATGGCATTCATTTTATTAAGGAAAGTTTAGTTGATGATTTTTTAGAAAATAACTGTGATGTTTTGCAACTGAGAAGTTCAATTTCTACTAAAGTAAATGATTCATATAATGTAACCACATTTGGTAAATCTAAAGGATTAACTAAAGAAAATGTTTTGATTTATCCTACTAAACCAATGCTCAAGGCTATTTTACTAAATAGTTTTTTGAACTATAAATCCAAATGTGATTTATATGTTGCATTGACTCGTGCTCAGCATAAAACGGGTATTATTGTTCCTGATGAAGATTATGCTAAATTTGTTGTAATTGAGGATTATATTAATTCGTTTTTAAAAAGCGATACTCAGCAATAATTTTTAACTGTTAATGCGCTTTTTGGAATATATTTGAAAAGGAGTGAAATGTATTATGAGTGAATATGCTAATTTAGAAATTAAAAAATTATGTTTATATTCTTTTTGTAATTATATAGATAAAAAAATCGCTAGTTTAGTCTTTTCGGATATTAATTTAATTGTTACCAACAATTTCAAATATGGCTATGATGAGGAGGAGACTCCGATTACCTATTATGCTTATAAAACAAAAATAGGCAATGCCAAAGATAGATTAGATGTCCTAGGATACACAATGAACAAACTTGAAAAATTGTTTTGTGATAAAAAAGAATTACTAATTGATTATGCGCCACTTCTTTCTCATTTGCATAAGAATTACGATGATTTTGAACTTTTAGCTAAAGAAAGATATGTAAAAAATATAACTTTTAAGAAGTGGTTAAATTCGCTTCGGAAATTTATTGCCTTTCAAAAAGATAAAGGTTCATATTTAGATTTTGAAAAATTTTCTAATGAATTAAAAATTAATACTGAAACAGATAAAATAATTTTTTATGGTTTGTGTGATTTTCAATGGAATTATCGATATAGCTACGGGCTAAAATTGGAGGAAAATGAATTTCCCTTAATCTTACGTGCTATTTTAGAATGTTGTGATGACGAAGAAGATATTATTTTAGATTTTACTTCTATTCAATTTTGGGATGAAGATTGTATTCCAAAATCAATCGGTTTAAATGATGTTCAAGAAAAAACCATTGTCTTATTAGAAGGAACGAGTGATAAAGAAATATTAGATTTTTCTCTTGAACATTTGTTTCCTCATTTAAAAGATCTTATATATTTTATGGATTTTAAAGTTAAAGATAATAAAAGATCTGGCGGTGCCTCCTTTATTGTTAGCAATATGAAATGTTTTTATTTTGCAAAACTAAAACAGAAATTTATAGCATTGTTTGATAATGATTCAGAGGGTTATAAATGTAAAAACGTATTGCTTAACGATATTAAAGATTGGCCAGATAATTACAGCATTCAATGCTATGCCGAAATAGACATATTAAAAAAATATCCTTGTATAAGTCCTAATAATGTAATAGAACTTGTTAACATTACAAGAAAAGCAGCTTCAATTGAACTTTATTTACCAGATAGGATGATTAAAAATGAAAATGATGATTTTTATCCTATTGAATGGGAGAGTAGAAATAAAATCAATATTGATAATAGAGAAGAATTTGTTTATCAAGGAGTAATAACCAACAAAGAATTTATAAAAGAAAGATTCTATAAAACAAGAAACAATATTAATAATTCTGTTGAAGAATTTGTAGAAGAAGAATGGCAAAAAATGAAAACACTCTTGAAAAGCATTTTGTTTGCTTTTAAAGACTAATTTTAGCGAAAATTAATTGACACATAATTACTTAATAATATTTGCTCTTAAATAACATTAGTGATTTAAGGACAAAGATAAGCTGATACTAAGTATTAATGGGAGACATTGAATTTCCTTTTTTTAATATTAATAATACTAGCGACTTGATATTAAACTTATTAGATAAGGATAATTTTGTAATAAAGAGGGTATTTCTTGTTCCTTCTAGAAAAAGTAAATGAGTCTTCTAAGATAGGAATGTATTTAGCATACTTAGTTCTGTTCTTTCTGATTTCATCATTACTATAAACTCTATCTTGAGGGATTAAATAGATTATATGCTGTATATCTTCAACTAATATCTTATTCACAAACGAAATTAAAAGAGACCCCCCTCTAATTTGAGAGATACCTCTATGAAGATAAAGAGATGCTATTTAATGCTTACTTTTAATGAATCTGGAAGTTTTTCTGACCACGGAAGTAAGTTTTCAACTAATACCCTATTCATATTTTCAAGACAGTAAGCAACACTCTAACATAGGCACAGAGTCTTAACTTATGTTCTGGACTAGTTTCTTTTATTAATTCTTTTCCTAACTTTTTAGTCGCTGGAATTATTGCCTTTTTTACCATAGATACTTATAACAGGCATTTTGTATTTCTTTCTTAGAAGAATTATGGCTTTAGTCATCTCAAAAGCATCGATAACTCCCTTATCGCATAACTCTTCTAAGATATAAAGACAGATGTTATATTCGTATGGGAGTTTCTTATCTAAGATAACCTTGTCCTTGTTGTGCATAGTGGTGCCTGTTCCTTATGTGTATATAAATCCATCAAAAAAGAAAGAAGTGCAAGTTGTTTTAATAGTAAAGATTTATATTTTTGGATAACATATCTATATGGCTACTAAAGTTACCAAAGAGATGTATCTAAAAACCGTTGAAAACAATAGCAAAATTCAAAATTTGCAGATAATAAGAAATGCAGATTTTTTAACAAACCCTATTGAAATTATCAAAAACAATGTCTACATATTGATCAATTATGTTGAAAAAGAAATATTAACTGGGAAAAGGCGGTTTAAAATGAATACGCTTTTAGTAACATATATTTTTAATGCCCTTGAAAGTTTTAGTGCTTTTAAAGATAAGAAAATGAAATTGATTAATAAATCAAAGATTACTGAAGAAGAGAAGAATATTTTAAGAAACGCGATGTATGATATTGAAGGAACTGATGACAATCCTAAAACACTCAAGATTTTAAACACAATTAGAAATCATTTTCACCATCACTATATAAAAGATATTCAACTAAACACAACTTTTAATCAAAATGAAGTAAAACGTGAGTTGCTGATAGAAGAGCATTCGATTATTCCTATGCTGAAAACTGCTGTAAATGATGCGCAAAGAATTAAAGATGAAATTAATAGGAAAATCGATGAATTAATAGGATCATATAACATGCGTGATAATATTTTAAAATTCAACGCATACTGCAGATCAAATGGTATGATGGAAAAAGTATTTCTTTTATTCCCGGAAGAAACAGAAGAAGAACTTGCTCTATATTGTTGATCCCTTTGTATTAGTTTAGTCGGAAACATTTTACCGAGACACCATTATTAGAGCAGCTCCCTTATTAAAAGATGATAATAGATTTAAATTCTATATTGTTGGCAGTGGAAGCGAACTTGATAATGTTAAAAAACTTGCTGAAGAGTTAAATGCAAGTAATGTATATTCTATGGCCAAAAGCATTTATCTGAAATGCCAAAGATGTATGCTTTAGTTGATACTATGTTAGTAACTTTAGAAGATAAATCGTATGCAAACACGACTATACCTGGGAAGGTTCAATCCTATATGGCTGCAGGCAAGCCAATCATTGCTTCTATTAATGGAAGTACAGCTAACTTTATTAAAGAAAATAATATTGGTTATTTTTGCGAATCTGGAGATTACAAACAATTAGCAGAATTAATTAAGAATTTAGAAATAAATAAATTAAAATAATTTATTATTATTTCTAAGAAAAGATACTTTAAAAAGTACAGCATAGATTTTTTTATATTTTCGTTGTTGAATCACGTTAAGACTGTCGTTGCTTTATCACTTAGTAGTAACATTGATGATATATCAGTGATATATCTGCGTATATTGATATGATACAATATAAGCGGGTTTAAATTTATAAATAACAACAGTCGATATCGTTTAATAACCGTTAATGCGCGACTGTTAACATTTTTAAAAGGAGTTAATCGAATGGCATTTAAATTATGTTGCGACAATCCTAAAGTAAAAGAGTATTCATTAATTCAGGAATATATATCAAAAAGTACTAAATCAGAATTAATGGATTTAATTTTGTATTTGCCGGAAATGGAATCCTATCAATCATCTCATAATACCATATACTCTATTGATACATATGACGATTATTTGTATAAATTATTTATGAACAAAATGTCATTAACCGATGAGGACATTAAATATATAGAATCATCGGAGCAACCAATATCAGATAGACTAGATGGAGAATATTTTAAGGATAAAATTTGTACCTCATGTCAAAAATTGATATTTGACAAAAAAACAAAGAAAAATAAAGTTATTGAAATATTTAGACATATAAGGAACTCGCTTTCTCATGGCTGTTTTAATGTCGTTGATGATATGTTTGTTGGATTTGATCGTCCTACTTTAAATGGGAGTAAGTATACCGCAGTAATAAAAGTAAAATATTTAAATTTGATTAATACGCTCAAAGAAATGGCTAATATAGATTCTTTGGAAAAAATATATAAAGGAGCTTTAAAAAATCTAGATTACGAGATACTGGATGAAAAAGAAGGTAGTTCATTTGCTGATTTATTTGTAAGAAAAAATGGGGTTTTATATTGTTTGAAATTTAAAAAATTTGAAGGAAGATATATTAATCAATTAGATGTTCAACAAGTAATACACGATTTAAGACAAATAGATAGAACAAATTTTATTTTTGTTCTTGTTGTTGATTCAACATACACTAATGCAAAGATTAATTCTTATGTACTCAACGAACATATTTCTATTCTTGATAAAAAGTTTATTAAGGAAATGTTGGAAGGCAGAGATGTATTAAAAGAATTGGCTGATGCTCAGATTTAATCATTAACCTTAAATAATTATTGTGATTTGAGTTCAAAGAAACGGAGGATAACAAATGAGCAATATTAAGGATCTTAAATGGCTTTTATGTGATATGCATTTGCACTCATATTATTCAAAAAAATATAAACCGAATGATGATGTAATAGATATGCCAGCAAATGAGTTTGTCGATTCTTTGCAAGTTAAAGGTAAAAGTGTCGAAGTATTTAGCATTACAGATCATAATTATTTTTCAAAAAAATATTACGATGAAATAGATTCCTATATTACTGATAAAGACATGAAAATTATTAATGGTACTGAATTGGATGTTTATATTGATCAAAGTGGTCTTGATTTTTTCAAGTTTGTATATATTTTTCAAATGATGTTGACAGGCAAAAGCTTGAGACAACTATTGATGATTTATACAAAAACAACGGTAAACCGGATTTACCTAAAATTTTGACTGAACTATACAAATTAAAATGTAAGTTTATTGTTGTACCACATGGTAATAAAGAAAGAGGACTTCTAAATCATCGTTTTCTAAATAGTTTATCAGAACAAGATAAACATGATTTTTATAAGTATGCAATGTATAAGATTTATAATGCATTTGATGTTACGAATGTATTTTTTGAAAAAAATGAAAGATTTTGGGCTGCAGATTTTTATCAGTCCACAAAAGCATACGAGAAGATATTAAACGGATTATCAGAAGAGAAAAAAGAAGAAATTAATCTACATATCACTCAATTTCTGAAAGACTCTGAAAGCACAATCTTAACCGAAGAGGAAAAAACAATTTTGCGTCATATAAAAAAATACGGTGGATATTTTGCTTATTTTTCATTTTCGGATTGGCATAATAAGAATCCTTATAATCCTACTACCAACAATTTTATATTTGGATGCTAAGAATATGCATTTGAAGCATTCGAATTGGCTACCTTAGATCCTACATCAAGAATTGAATATTCAAACGATGAAAATCATATCGATATACCAAATAATATTATTAGTGAAGTATCATTCGATATAGACGGAGAAAATAGAACAATTAGTTTTTCGCCAGGTTTAAATGCAATTGTTGGTAAAAGAGGAACCGGAAAATCATTGTTGCTTTCTGCTGTTAACAATTTGATAAATCAGAATTCAGAAAACGGTGCACTAAAAATCTACAAAGATTTAAAAATTAGTAATGTTAAAGGAAAAAATAGAGGTGGAATAGATATATCAATGGGTGGTTTATCGTCTACTACAGTTTTGACTCAAGATCAAATCAAAGAAATTTTTGAAGATCCAAAAAAAGCACAAGATAAAATAGCTCAAATTTTAAAGATATTCCGAGCTTAGATTTGACGCCATTAAATAAAGTTTTACAAACTGCGCTAAAAGTTAAGCCTTTTAATGCGAATTATAAAAATTTAACATCAGATTTACTCAGTATTAAAAATGTATCAACTTATTCATTTGCTAATTATTCTTTTTTAGATGATGTCAAAATCAAAGAGTACTATGCCAATATTATAAGTAATTTTAATTTGTTAATAAGTAAAGTATTAAATGATGGTTTAAATGCAGATTTTTTGCTTAGCGAAAAAGACGCTATTGAAAAAGAGAAAATTACTTTACTTGAGATATACAAATTCTATAATCAAATGATTACAGAGCACAATTCTATAATTAAAGAATATAATTCCGCAAAATCTACTAATCAGATTTCGTTAAGGCAAAGTATTGATAATGCCAACAATGCCATAAGATTAATGACCGAAAATTTTGAGATACAATTAAATTTTGAAAAATTGAAACATATGGTTAACAATTTTAAATTTGAAAAACCACCTGTAGAAATATTTCAAAAAGGAAAATACTTATTTGTTACTTATTATGAATTGCCTATTAACATAAAAGAAGAGATTGGGCAAAAGATTTTTAATTGTGTTACATATTGTAACTCATATGAACATGTAGAAAAATATATCAAAAATGAAGGAAGTAATAAATTAAAAGCGTCATATAAATCGTTGGGTGATGAACTACAAAAATTCATCTCCAGTGAGACTTTTAAATATAAAAATGAATTTTATGAGATTGAAGATTTATCTGACAATGCAGATTATTCTACATTGATAAAAGATATGGATGATTTAAAAGATATGGTTGAACATTTAAAGATAAAAAGTCTGTCAAAGAGCTCGCTTGGTGTAAAAAGTGTTGCATATTTAGATATGCTTTTTGAACTAGAGGATTCAATATTAATTTTAGATCAGCCGGAAGACAATATTGATAATGACTATATAAGTAAGTATCTTGTACCGAACATAAAACTTAAAAAGAAAATAAAACAATTGATATTTGTTACTCATAATCCTTCTGTAGCTGTTTATGGTGATGCTTTTAATTATATTTATGTAGAGAATGATGGAAAGATAAAATATACGAACTATTTAATAGAGAAGAATGATGATAAAGAAAAATTGATGAATATTTTAGAAGGTGGAAGAGGAAGTTTTTCAAATAGAAATCAAAAATTTGGTAATGTATTAGGAGATGAAGAATATGAAAATATGTAGAATATCTGATGAAATATGTTTAATAGAAAATGGAGTTACTGAGCCAATAGAAACTTATAATTTTTCAAAAGAAATTAATTTTGAAGGTTTGATGAAATTTCTTTTAGGAAAAAACTTAAAAGAAAAAGTTGATTTAGTTAATACGATAGATAACCCATCTTCAGAAGAGACAAATTTAATTAAAGTTATTGGTAGTCTAATTAAATCTTACAATGCAAAAGTTGATGAATTAGAAAAATTTAAAATAGAATAGTAAATTTTGAACTTAAATAATTCGTGTGATTTAGGGACAAAGAGAAGTTAATATCAAGTATTAAGAGGAGACAACGAATCTCCTCTTTTTAATATTAAATAATACTAGTGATTTGATATTGAACTTATTAG
>CALEHV010000049.1 GCA_937876465.1 uncultured Bacillota bacterium
CTAAATCGACAATAGCCCCTGCAATACGGTCAGCTAATTTGTCTGGATGTTTTGGATTTACTTTTTCAAACATAATTTTCCTCCATTTGTAAAAAGCGTGTTTTTCTATATACCGATTAACTAGTTAATGGGTATATAAGTAAAAAGCTCCCAATTCGGAGCCTTTATTGATAGACTCGCAATATAGATATTGTGAGACTATCTAATAATTTCATATTTATCAACTTCAGGTATCAAGGCGCATCCGCCCCAGGTTCCATGAATTTGACCAATATCATCTATGAATTCAACAATACCAGTTTTACCTTCATATTGTGGTTCATCTTGCATTGAGATAATTCTAATTTTATCCCCTATTTGTAAGCTAGTTTTATTCATACTTATCACAGTCCTCCACGTATCTATTCCAAATTGGAAACTTCTCCACAATTTTTTCATCGATGCATGAATAGGTGGCGCGAAGATTGTTAAAATAATCGAGCAATTTAGTATCGCCTTTTTCTCTCCATATCTCTTTGCCCCTATGAATAAACACGTATTCAGAGGTTTTCTTATCGAAACCAAGTTGATTGACTCTTCCTTTACCTTGTGTAACCAATAGCATAATTAGTCCTCCCAAGGTTCGTTGAACCATTTAACGAGTTCTTTCGATGATTCCGTTTCGAATAAAGGCTCTTGAGAGAATTCTCCACCTTTATGCTTTCTTCCGAAGACTGTGTATTTCTTTTGGTTCCAGCAGCAGTCAATTTGGATTGTGAATTGAACTTCGCCATCCTCAAGGTCTGCAAATCTGAAGTCATCGTATAGTGGACCATTCAGTGGGCAGTTGTTCTTGAACCAGACATAATTTTTATCTAGGTCAACCTTGCCTTTGCCGTTGATTTTCTTGATGATGTTCCCCATCTTATAAGTTTTGTTTCGGAGGGATGAGTCTTTGCAGAACCAATCCCACCAACCAGCTTTGATTTGTGTTTTGACATCTTTATCGGTGTAGATGTCCATCATGAAGTTGATACTCCATTCCCTAATGGTTAGTTTCTTTTCCATATGCGTCCCTTTCTATTCAATGTAATCGAGATTGTCTTCGCCTTCTTGAAGGGAGTTGACTGTCTCCTCGATGGTTGAGGCGGTATCGTCCAACCAGGTTTGTCTTTCTTCTTGAAGAGGTGTTAATTCGTTCTTGTTTTCGTAAGGTTCGATTTCAGAACTCTCGCTTTCCAAATCGCTTTGAAGCTCTTCGAATTCCATTCTTAGATCACTTAGCTTTTCCTTAAGCTCCTCGATCCTTTTCTTAAATTGAGTTTTGGTATAAGTCGCCATATAATGACCTCCTTTTTGGTCATTAGTATATTCGCTCTATATCGTAGATATAGCAACTTATATAGAGACAACTTTGATACAATTTTTAAAGGTTAAATTTCCCCTTCATTTCTTTGAAAATCGCAACAAGGACATCGACAACTATCGCATTGCCAGCCATTCGATAATATTGGGTTTCTGAACATCCACTTTCAAAGGCTCTATCGATACGATCATCGCTCCACCCCATAAGCCTCCAACATTCTCTTGGAGTCAATCTTCTGATGTTTATTAGGTCATCTTTATCATTTACCACAACACCAACATCAGAGATGCTTGTCTTCAAAGTCGGGATCATTGATTTTTGGACTACGCCACGCTTTGACTTACATCTATTCGTATAAATTCCATCGCCGACCTCTGCAGCTGCGTACCCAGCTTTTGTGGCTTGAGGAACCAAGATGACATTGTCCTTCTGAACTGTTGTTATGGTGTTAACCACTGGTTCATCTTTTATTTCTAACTTTTGAACCGTCTTCCCTTCACTATTTGGTCTACCCCTAATTGCACCTGCAACTGGAAGAATGATGAAATTATCAGTGGCTCTTCCTCCTGGATGAGTCGTTATGGTATAAGCGACTTTGGACGCCTCATCGTGCGGTCTGAATCTGACGCCTCGAATGAAACCATTTCTATTTTCTAAATCACATGCATATTTGATGAACCTATCACTAAGAAAAAACCTCTCGCCGACATTCGGCTCTAAGAGGTCTTGCAAAGTGGTTTTAAGTTCAACCGGATCAGGAAATTTGAAATCGCCATCATAATCCAATACCGAAAGCATCAAACATCGTTCTCGGTTTTGGGGAATGCCATAGTTCTTAGCATTCAAAACTTGAAAGAAACTCTTGTATCCTAAATTTGATAAATAGTCTATCCATGTTTGAAATAATGGCATGAATCTTTTTGAAACGATATTTTTGACATTCTCCATAAGCAAGAACCTAGGGAGACTGCCTTTTTCTTTAGAAACCTCTAATAAACGTTGTACTTCCCACAAAAGAGAAGACCCGGTATTAGAGTTCTTTTCAAATCCTTTCATTTGCCCTGAGATAGAAATATCAGTGCAAGGGAATGAATATGTCCATAAATCAGCTTTAGGTAGTTCTTCAACTTTTGAAATGTCACCATAATTAGGGACGAATCCATGAAGAAACCTATAAGTCTTATTAGCGTAAACGTCAATATCGCTTGTCGCCATTACTTTGTGGTCAATGCCAGCACGCTTTAAAGCTTCTACTTGGCTACCGATACCAGAAAATAGTTCGATTACTTTAATCATAATTCCCTCCAAATGTGTGGATGAAGTCAGAAAGGATAAACGGCTCCACCCACTTGGAAAGGAGGTATTTATGGACATCAAACACGTAAATTAATTTTTTCTTGTCCGCGTAAAGCAGAAAAATTTCAAAATATTAAACCTATTCTAAGAATCCGTTATCATTCAACACTTGATAATCCTTAATTCCGTCAAGAGGGATTCTCTCCCCATTGCGAATTAAAAAGCACCCTTCAAAGGTGCCTACATTCTTCAAATATCGTTTAACAATTACATCGACATATCTTTCATCTAGTTCCATTAGATATGCGCTTCGATTTATTTGATTAGCAGCAATAAGAGTACTACCACTACCTCCAAATAAATCTAAGACAATGTCTTTTTGTTTGGAACTGTTCTTAATTGCTCGACCCACAAGCTCTAATGGTTTCATTGTAGGATGGAGGTCGTTTGCTTTTGGCTTATTGTATTCCCAAATGGTATCTTGGGTTCTGTCATCGATGAAATAATGACCAGCACCCTCTTTCCAACCATAAAGGCAAGGCTCATGTCTCCAGTGATAATCTTGTCGAGAAAGCACCAAACTATTCTTGACCCAAATCAAGCATTCGGCTAATTTGAACCCTGACTCTTTAAATGCTTTTCTAAAATTCAAACCTTCACTATCGGCATGGAAACAATAAATGCTGCCACCAGGTTTTGTATGATTGAATAGGTTGTTAAACGCTTTAAGAAGGAAATCATAGAATTCAGAATCCTTCATATTGTCGTTTTGGATTTTTAAACCATCGGCATTGGAAATATCAACATTGTAAGGTGGATCAGTAAACACCATATCCGCTTGTTTTCCATCCATTAGTTTATCTACGGCTTCCTCGTTTGTTGAATCACCGCACATTAGTCGGTTGTTTCCTAAAAGGAAAATATCGCCTTTTTTCGCATATGGGTTTTCAGGAAGTTCTTCATTTTCATCAAAGTCGTCTTCTTTGACTTCTTTTTCGAGTTTACTGATAAGATCCTCGAATCCGAACTGAAGCATATCCATATTGATGTTAGCTAATTCAACACCAAGCTTACCCATATCCCATTTAGCGATTTCTGCCGTTTTGTTATCGGCAAGCCTTAACGCCTTTATCTCATCTTCGTTCAAGTCAGTTACAACAATAACCGGAACTTCATTTAATCCTAATTTTTTAGATGCGAGCAAACGCGTATGTCCCGCAATGATGATGTTGTTCTTATCGACAATAATTGGGTTTCTAAAACCGAATGTCTTAATTGAATTCGCAACTGCGTCAACAGCTTCATCATTCAACCTAGGGTTATTATCATATGGATGGACATCACTTATCTTCATCAACACTATCTTGTCCGATGCTTCTGACATTTTTCATTACCTCCAAATCTTCGCTTACTTTTTGTTCCATAAGTTTGAGTCTTCTAAATGGAACGGAATATTGTTCACCATGAACCACAGCTAATAGGTATTCGTTGGCATTTAGGTTCGGTGCATATTCTTGTACCGTCTCGCCGATGACTTGTTCATCAACAACCTTACCGCCTTTTCTTTTTAAGACCTTACGCTGAATAGTTACTTTATCTCCCTTAGCAAGTCTTCTGATATTCGCTAAAAGTTCCTCGCGGTCATCTTTTTTCGCATCCACCATGATTTGAACCAGTTCAGGATGCTTTTTCTTTAATGCTATTAACGTGGCCTGAGTAATGCTTAGGCAACTTGCAAGCTCACCATCGCTATAATTGTTTAAAGCGGCTTTGATAAATATCTTGCGGTACTCTGGCCATATTCCATTTTCAATCCACGTTTGATAGGTATCTTTTCTTGGCATAGCCAAAATCCTCCGTAAACGTGTTAGTAAAAGAAAACCCACAGTTTTTAAGCTGCAGGTTTATATAATTTTTCTATCTTAACACTAACACGAATGCTAACGGTTCACAACGGTCCATCGTAGCTCACAACGGTCCATTACGGTTCATCTTAAATTTCGACATAAGATAAGGCGTTCCAATGCCACCTTTTCACCGTGGAAAGTGAGACATAAAGTTTGCCACAAATATCCTCCCAAGAAGAATTATTGAGATAGCGCATAATGAGAATATTCCTATAATCTTGGTTTTGGATTTTTTCGATTGATGAGAACACATCGGACTTTGCTTTTGCAAGTTCAGCTTCAAGCTCATCGATTTTTGCCTCCACTTCCATTATTTTGTCGATCCATTTAACAAAAGGGGCTTTTAAGTCTCTTGATTTTTGGACGACTGGTTGGTCGTAGTTACCACCAGGGATGGAATTTGCCAAGGCTTCATATTCTTGTTTGGTGATTTTCAATTGTTCTATTTGGTGTGTGATACGGTAAGGCTTGGTTAAGAATTTCTTTACTTCATCATACATATCACTCACCTCCCTTGAGTTTCGCTTTAACAGCATCTATCAATTTGGATTGGGTCGCATCCTTATCCTTTAAGGCGTCAAGAACCGCTTCATCCATAGTGCCTTCTGCGACAATGTGCATAACCACCACTGTCCCTTCTTTCTGACCTTGGCGGTAAAGTCTCGCTACGGTTTGTTGGTAAAGTTCCAAACTCCAAGTAAGGCCAAACCATGCAATAGTATTTCCTCCGCTTTGGAGATTTAAGCCGTGTCCGGCTGATGCAGGATGAATCAAACCGACTTCTAGTTCTTTGGAATTCCACTTGCGAATTGATTCTGGAGAATCTAATGTCGAATAATTAACGCCAAGGTCATCAAGGCGGCTTTTAATCCTATCCAAATCGTGCTTGAACCAATATGCCACCAAGATTGGCTTGCCATTCGCACTTTCGATAATGTCTTCTAAAGCGTCAAGTTTCCTATCGTGTACTTTGACTATTTCGCCACTATCGGTGTAGATAGCACCATTGGCAACTTGTAGGAGTTTTCCGGTAAGAACGGCTGCGTTTGCAGAAGATATCTCTTTATCGTTTAGTTCTAGGATCATCTCATCTTGGAGTTCCTTGTAGACAGACATCTCCTTATCAGCAAGTTTGACCTTATGCTCGACCTCGATTAGCGTTGGCATCTTAAGATGGTCGATTGCCTTCATTGAAATCGTTATGTCTGAAATCTTCTTGTAGATTCTCTCTTCTGCGCCAATTTGTGGTTTATATGAGAAGACAACCATTCCGTTTCTTTTGTCAGGCAAGAAGTAATCATTACGATATCGAGTAATAAATCTGCCTAATCTTGCCCCATAGTCGAGACACTTAAATTCAGCAAATAAATCCATTAAACCGTTTGATGCGGGTGTGCCAGTTAATCCTATGATTCTTCTTACGTATGGGCGTACTAGCATTAGTGCTTTATGGCGTTTGCTTTTTGCGTTTTTGAAAGAAGAAAGTTCATCAATTACAACGGTATCGAAATCGAATTTTACTCCGCTCCTTTCAACAAGCCATTCTAGGTTTTCTCGGTTGATGATATAAATATCAGCTTTGCCTTTAAGTGCTTTTAAACGTTCGTGTTCAGTTCCGATTGCAACGTTGACTTTCAAGAAATGAAGATGATCCCATTTTTTTATTTCATCCGGCCAAGATATGAGCCCAACTCTCAATGGCGCTATAACCAACACCTTATGGACCTCAAAGGAATCAAAGAGCAAATTGAATAATGCTGTTAATGTTATTACCGTCTTGCCTAAGCCCATATCGACAAGCAACGCACTGATTGGGTGCGACTCGACATATCCGGTAGCGAATGATTGGTATTCATGTGGTTCGTATATCATCGATGATTCCTCCTATTTGGTTTTCGTTATCGAGAACGTAAGTCTTGAACCCAAGCTCACGAAGTTCTCGATGCCTTTTCATTTGGATTTTTCGTGGCTTTTTGTTTGGTGCTTTCACTTCGACAAATCCAACTTTGCCGAATGCTATAAGAATTAGCCTGTCTGGTTCACCAACATAACCAGGGCAAACAAGCTTTAATGCTTTGCCACCCACCTTTTTTACTGCTTTTACCAATTTTTCCTCGATTGCAGACTCTTTAGACATATTGACCTCTACAGCAATACTTTGTATTGGAGAAGTCGAAGAGCTCATTTCATAACTTTTCTATAATGTAATTAATTTTTATTTTTACCTTATGTGAATAAGTTATGTTTTAACCTCGCCGACCTCTCACTTTTTGAATTTTTACTTTAGTAAGTCATCGAAATCTTCGCTTGCCGAGGAGAGGTCGATTGGTAATATGGAGATACCTTTATAGAAGAACCTATGTTTTATTTGAACTTTCTTATAACCTAGATTTTTAAGCGAATTCGCAAAATCGGTAGTACTTCTAGCGGTTTCTCCAGTTTGATAGCAATAGTTACGATATTTGTTGTAAAGGTCGCCGCTTGGACAACATGCTTCTTTTTCAGAAGTGTCGCATTTCTCGGCAATGAACAATGCAACAGTATCGCTTTGTTCCTTATATCCATTAATGGCGTTTCTAACTTCCTCAGGTGGGTCTACATGGAAGTTATTGTCGATTGCTCTTTTAGCACCCTCGATTAGCCAATAAAGAATGTACTCTCCAGCTTCATCAACCAAGACATCAGAATAGTTCTTGATGTCCTCTTTGCCAGTAAATTTATGACTGAATGGAATGATTATGATTCTTCGCCAGGTACCTTCATCGCTCGTACCTACTTTTGGTAGGTTGTTCGTGTAGATGATTAGGGTATGGCTTGGTATGAAATCAAATGGATCCTTATATTTTTTACAAGCGCTTATTCTATCGGTGGAACACATACGCTTGATGGTAGATTCATCCAATCTATCGCCGACTTTGGTTTCAGCTGCGATTACTAGGCGCTTGCCCCTAAGTTCAGCAAGATCAGCTTGTTTGTCACGTTTGATAGATGTGGTCAAAACATCGCTAGCGATTGAGCCATAATAGTCTCCCATGACCTTTGCTATGGAGTTGAAGAATGTGGATTTTCCGTTTCCGCCCCCTCCATAGGCAATAACGCACGATTCAATGAAAACCTTCCCTACCAAAGCCGTACCGCACATCTCTTGGACATATTTGATAAGAGCTTTATTGTTACCGAATATTTTATTTAAGCACTCCTCCCATATGCTTTTCCCTTTTAGGGAAGGCGATACAGAAGTAATCTTGGTAATCAAATCTTCAGCTCGATGTTCTCTCAAACCGCCTATGCCTTTGCGCAAGTCGTAAGTTCCATTAGGCGTATTGAGCAAGAAAGGGTCGCTATCTAACATTTGAGAATCAATCTCCACCATTGGTCTGACTTCTTTTAATGAAGCTGCTATAGCATGGCTTGATCTGCGTTTGATTGTGTATTCCTTGTAGGCAAGGGCATTATTGTATCCCCTATATGCGTCCAATTGCTCCTTGGTCAAAGTCGAAGATATTTCGCTCTTCTTAACCGTGGCTATTTTAGAGAACGCGTTCAATTCATCGCATTTTTTATGGAATTCTATAATCAAGCGCTCGCTTTCCTTTAGTTGCCTTTCGGTTAATTCTTGGGCCACCCTTTGGGCTCCAGCTTCGCTTTCAACCCATTTATTTTTTCGATAAACAATGTTAAGTGTTGCTGCACTATATTTGAGTTCATTAGAGAAATATTTTTGAATCAAACTTGCTTGTGCAACGTCGCTATAATCCGATGGCATGTAAGAGTTTGGATCAACGAAATCGTCAGGCTTTTTATAAGATGGGTCCACGATAATAACTTTGTTATAGAATCTTTGTGCGCTCTTATAGATGGTTCTTAATTCATCGTCATCGAGCAATGGATTACAGTGCGTTGCCTTTTCATCGAAAAGTATCTTCGCCTCTTCTGTATCGCCATAACGTTTAAGAACCTTGACAGCATAAAGGTACATTGTTTTGTTTCTGCCACCTTCGGATATTTCCTCGCTGTCGGTCGCGTTGTCGAATTCCAATTCATCCAAGAACTCATTAAGAGTCATATAGCCATCGTGGATTTTTGCTTTAGGGTTTTCCGTGCCAAAGAAGAAATGACCCACATCTTTTGCTTTGCTGTCGATAAATGGGAAATACTTAGAAAACCTAGTCATCAACTTATCGAATTCATCTTTAGATGTGACTTCGTTAATTGGGACTATAAGATGGAACTTTGGGCGCTTTTGTTTAATAACAGTCGCACCGCTGCTTTTCTTAATTTGCTTATCTACCAAATGGTGTCTAGAAAAATGAATGATGTAAGGGACTCCGCGAAGGGCGTCTTCTATGTCTTCCTCCGAGAACCATTCGTTTGGTTTGTCACTATGATCATTATCGACATCCACCAATATACAGTTGGTTTTAACAAAGTTATCATTTGCTCTGGTATGGTTTTTGAATAGCGATGCTACATAGTCTTTTCCGAAAACAGTAGCGTCTAATGGCTTGCTTAAGTCAATGACGGTTTCGTTTGGATATACTGTGTTTTTTGCATCGCCGTGACTGTTTGAAGTGTAAATGGTTAACTTCATCCTTTTCTTTCCTCCTTAATCTTTCATATAGAAATCGCATTCATATCCATCAGCATTAAGAATTAAGCCATCAGCCCAAGGTGGTACGATGGTCATTTGCTTAACTACTTCTTCCACTGTCATCTCCTTTGGAGATTCAAGTACAAGTTCATCGTGGATATGCATAACGATTGGTAAGTTCATATTTTTCATTGCGAATACAAGCAAATCCCTAGCTGTTGCTTGGACTATGTTTTCAACGAACTTAGGGCCATATGATTCAAGACGTGTGTATTTCTTGTTCTCTCCGGTACCTAAATACGTTATTTGCCCTTCTCTGATTTCTGGTTGAACGTAAGACAAGTGTCTACCGCTAGGCAAATATATGAAGAGCATTTTCGACTTGTATTCGAATTTGAGTTGACCGAGTTTTACTGTCTCGTTTTCGTTAATAGCCTTTTTAATGGCTTTATCGACCTTCCACCAGAAGTCCACAATATGAGGATTCGAAGTGCGCCAAGCGTTAACCAATGGCTGAAGTTCTTCTTCGCTTAATCCGTATTCAAGTGCTCCCATAGCTGTTAAAGCTCCAACCGAACCACCATAGCCAAGCGCCAATTCTGCAATCTTGCCTTTTGGTCGGAGTTCAGAATTACGACCATGCTTTTCGACTGGAACGCCAAACATCTTGCTTGCCGATGCACAATAAATATCTTCATTGTTTTTGAATGCATCCATTCGCCATTGTTCATTCGAATACCAAGCGATGACCCTAGCTTCAATGGCTGAGAAATCGCTGACGATAAACTTATGATCCTTTGTTGGAATAAACGCGGTTCTTATCAATTGGGATAACGTATCAGGTACATCACCATAAAGAATTTCTAGCGCTTCAAGATTATTGTTTTTAACTAAATCACGAGCAGTTGATAAATCTTCAATATGGTTTTGTGGTAGGTTTTGAAGTTGGACTATCTTTGATGAGAATCTTCCTGTGCGGTTCGCACCATAAAACTGGAACATTCCCCTTACCCTACCGTCCTTACATTTAGAGTTTTGCATTGCTTCATATTTTTTGATTGATGACTTAGAAATCATTTGTCGAAGCGCTAAGACTTGGCTTATGGTTTCATCGGTACAATCTTCTAGCAGTTCCTTAACTTCTTTTTTGCCTAAAGACGGAGCATCAATATCGTTATTAAAGAGCCATTCTTTTAATTGGCTTACTGAGTTTGGATTTTCCAAATGTGTGAGATTTTGTAGGGTTTTTAGGTAATTCTCCTTACAAATCTCGCTTAATACGATGGAATTATGAACTAGCGTTTCATCAATTAAAACGCCACGGTCGTTCACTTCTTCACACATCCAATATTCTCTCCAAATCGAGTCTGGGACCGGATAGTTTTTAAGTCTGTTTTGGATAGAACTTTCGGCATCGACATCACGCTTGTTGTAGAACTTGAATCTCTCCCATTTTTCCTTATCGTGGTAGAAATAGTTCCTTAACCTAAATCCGTTCGTTTTTGTTGGTTTGCAAGGAAGGCAGAAATACCTGACTAGCTCCTTGCCTTCATCAAGCTTCTTATTGTCGATATTAAGCACCATTCCCACATTTTTAAGAGAGAAAGGTAAACCCAATATCGCCGCCCAGGTCATAGAACATTTCCACCCTTTTGGGTTTAAATAGGTGTTGTCCGGAAGACCTAAATATCTAGAAAGGCATATCCTTTCAAATTGAGCATTGAATGCCCATTTCGTGATTGATGGGTCTGATAAAGCTTTTATTATTTCTTCTGGAATCATATCCCCCATAGCAAGGTCATAAACCATTGTTGGGCCATCATCGATTGAACATGCAAATAGCAATATTTCAAAATGCGGATCCTCACTGTATTTATAAACGCCTGCGTTGATGGAAGTTTCAGAATAAGTTTCTAAATCAATTGATATTTTACTCATCATTAATCACCAAAGGGGAGAGTAGCTAGAGCCACCCTCCGTTAATCGTTTGACTTTAGTCAAGGAAACCTTCTACATCACCGAAATCGGATTCTGCACTAGCTTTGGAGCCAAGTGGTTCTCCGTCACGGATTTTTTGAAGATGGTTCAAGCCGCAAGCGATACCTCTATTACCGTTGTTGTTGAAAGCATAGAAGGTGATTGATGCACGACCGTAGATTCCAGAATAGATTTCGCTTGTTTCAATAATTGGATTAAGTGCTGCGTCAACAACTTGTGGTTTTGCAGTTGAGTTAGCGTTAACGAAGTAGCTGTTCTTGTAAGCTAGATCGTCAGGTCTTTCTAAGTCGCCATCGCGAAGTGGATTCTTGATGGCTGTGATTGCTGGTACTGATTTGCCGTTAGCGCGGAGTTTGAATTCGCCTTCTTTGTAGGCGGCTTCGATTGCATCTTTGATTTTTGCGACTAAATCAGTGTCGGTTTTTGGAATGATAAGTGAGACAGAATATTTAGGAGTTGCGCCTTCTGCTGTGGCCTTTGGTTCATTTGCGTTTAAGTAGCTGAATCTGACTACTGATGTAATTACCTTACATGGGTTATTTTTTGCCATAGTTTACTATTCCTCCATAAAATCTAATTTGGCTAAATTGAGTGCCGGACGTTTGTCGCTTTCCACTACTAGGGTTGGCTTTCCGGCTGGTTTAGTGACATACTTGTCGACTAATTCGATAAATCTCGCTTTACCGATGCGTTTTGTTAGTTCACCAATTGATAGAAGTTTCTTTTCAAAAGGATCTAATCCAGCTCCTTCTAACGCTTTGATGACCTCTTCTTCAGATGAATATTTTCGATTAGAGCGACCCTCGACCAATTTGTAACCAGGTATATTGATACCTTTTAAGGCTTCAGATAATGCAAAGTCCTTGATGTCGTTGCCCCATGAAATGAGTTCGTCTATCTTTGATAGAATTTCTCCGATTTCCGTTAGGCTTAATAATGCTTTGTCTCTTACTTGATAACCTTCAAGTTTCAATAGTCCTTCTGCTCTATGACGGCACTCGTGACGTACCTTACAGAATTGGCACCACGGCCCGCATTTGAACTCGCCTTTGCCATCAAACGCCAAGGCAGCTTTTGGTTTGACCTCATTAGTTGCCCAATTCACCAAATAATCCTTTGAACATGACCATTCAGAGATGTTTGATAACCTTGGTTGGATAATGACCATATTAATGTCTAAGATGTCGTATAGAGGCTCAAACATAAGCAAGCTTCCATATGCATAAATCATTAACTGAGCATTATTCTCACAGCTGACTTCAACGCCACGTCCGTGCTTGTAATCCAATACATAGATTCCGCCGTCATAAGCAATAATGATATCGCTTGATCCGAACCCTTCAGGGACAACGTCACCGAAATCGACCAATACTTCACTAGCGATGAACGGATGTTTTCCTTCAGCTTTTAATCGTTCATAAATCTCAGAAACGTAATTCAAAGCTGTGTCAGTGCAATCTTCCATTTCTTCGCTATAGAACTCGAAGTTCGATGTATCTTCGTTAAAAGGAATACCGTAGCGTTCTTTGATTTTCTTCTCTAATAGAAGATGAGCTTCGCTTCCTTCCTTCGCATATAACGAACCTTCATCTTTAAATTGCTCTCCCAATCTAATGCTTGGACCACAGTTCATGGCTCTTAGGAGATTGGAGCCGCCGATAACAGCGTGGCCGTTATTCTTTGGTGGCATCGTTGAGTTCCTTCGCTTTCGCTAATAGCTCCGGATAGTCTTTTGGATCAACTTCACTTAACTTGCTGACCCCAAGACCAATGAGCATCATTCGAACATTGGTTGTATAGCCTCTTCTTGATAAATCAGCTAATACTGTTCTAACTTCCTCAAGAGTTGGTAACTTTGGTTCTTCTTTAACCTCAGTTTTCTTTTCCTCTTCAGGTTTTGTTAATTCTTCTTTTAATTTGATGAATTGTTCTTTGCCTTCTTGAACTTTGTTAATTAAGTCATCAAGTAAGCTGATAACTCCTTCAAAAGCTGAGACGAATCCATCAACGTGTTTCGATTTTGGCATTGCTATTTCCTCCTTCGTCAATTTCTGATACGGATACACTTCCGCAAGTTTTCCCAGGGACGATAATTACGACCTCGGTAGCAGTTCCGAAGAGTTTCTTCATCAACTTTGTTTTAAGTGATGTCTTCTTCACCGCTACCACACCATCTGGGTTAGGTGTTTTTGAATAAGTGACTGTGACCTTTTTCGTGTTGAGTCCTCGCTTTCTGCCACATCTCGGTGACAAAATAAGGACATTGCGAAAGGTAATCGTTAACCCAAATTTGAAGAAAACTTTAAAAATTGTTCTTTTATGGATTTGAAGGATTTAAAAATAGCAACCTTACTTGTGTGCTCTAAATCGGCAATATCCTGATAACTCAAAGATGGATTCCCATACTTAATTAGGAATCTTCTCTTATTGATTTCAGATAATGTGTTCGCGAACGCGAGAACTTTTTCTTCTTCTTCTTGAATATTTATATATTCATTAGCAGGAATTTCTTCTTCGTCAGCAAACCAATCGCCTTCATATTCAGCACCATCAAGCGAAGTTGCTACATGTCTACGATATTTTCTATCTTCGTTATTTTCTTCTCGGATAGATTTAATTGCTTCAACAAACCATTCATCAGTTAAAGAATCGGGGAATACTTTCTCGATTTTAGTTGGGGTGAATGGATGTTTTGGATTGTCATAATAAACGTATTTAATTCCGATAGGTTTTTTAGTGTTTTCGTCTCGGATAACTTCAACACCACTGTTTTTTACTAATTTTTTCATTTTGAGTCTCCGTTTCTTTCGAATTGGAGGCCCAAAATCTGAATCTAGATATGCTGAAAGAGACTAGCTAAATTTTCGACTTTTTGGAATTTACCAATTCGAAGTTTTAGTAGTCTGCTTTCCTTAATAAGCAGGAATACTTTTGTTGAATGCAACACTTAACGTTTAAGGCAAAGATGATCAGTCTTTCTTATTAAGTACGCAATTCATCATTACAATGGTTTTTTATTTCTTGTTAAGGAAATAAGAGCGATGTGATAGAATAAATATAATAGTTTCTACAAACGAGCCATTGCCTAGTTTGATACTAAAATAAAAAATAGCCTTGCAACAGGCTATATAGATTGATTTTAGTGGTACATTGGTACAAACGTGGTACAAACTAAAAATTATCTATGAATTACGCTGAATTTTGTCAAATTTTATACCCATTTAGAAACGGAATTAGTTCTCAAAGCCAATTCGTATCTTTAATGTTCAAATATGCAGGCTGTACTGAAAAAAGGGCATCAGATACATACAAAGCTCTTTATACTGGGGAACGAGAATTAAGCATAAAGGTAAGACAAACAATACCTTCTTTTAACATCATAAATTCGATTGAGTTTTTTAATAGATTTCTAACTAAAAATGATTTGAGTAGCCTATTTTTAGAATTGAAAATAAATGAAGCAAAACAAAGTAGACAAGCATTGAATCATACATTAGCATTGGTTTTCAAATCGTTTATCGAAGATGATTCTCCTTCGTTCAATTTTAACAATATTTATAACGAAATTCTTAATGACCCGGGAGAAAAATATACTCTAGCTCCACAAGGCAGTGATTGGGACTATATAAATGAATTGCAAAACAAATGTCCTATATGCGGAGAAAATTTAATTGTTCGTTCTGGAGCAGGAACTATAAGAAATTATAAACTAGCATATATTTTTCCTAAAAATTTAGAAGCATTTGATGAAATTAGTTTTACCACTATTGCGCCAAAACCGGCAAATCTTGATAGCTACGAGAACACTATTTGTTTATGTAATTCTTGTTTCAATAAATATCAAAATGACAGGGATGAGAATACATATTTAAAATTAGTCAAAGCCAAATTAAGTGCTATTAATACCTCAAAAGAAAAAGGCGAAATTGATGAAGTAAGTATAGACGATAGTATCGAGTATGTACTGGGCGTATTATCAAACATTAAAACCATTTCAAAATTAACACCACTTGCTTATGATGCATACAAAGTAGATGAAAAAATTCCTCCAACGGAGGACTTTACCTTTAATAAAGATGTGAAAGATAACGTAGTCACCTACTATAACTATATTGAAGAATTGCTTGAAAAATATGAGGTAAAAACAAATGGAGGATCAACAAATTTAGCTTCTCAAATTAAAACATTAAGCAACATATATATGAAGACACACAGTAAACAAGATGTTGTTGAAATGTTAATAAACGAATTAAATAACAAAGTTGGTGGCGAAGGCAAATATAGATCAGCTTGCCGCTTAATTGTCCACTATTTTATACAACATTGCGAGGTTCTTACCAATGAGATTCCCGAATAAATTTATTTCTTATAAACAAAGCACATTTGCGATGTTTCCGGTTTTTCTAGAATTGTTGCAAAAAACTGATATGACAGTTATGGAACTCTATGAGAAAGTTAAAAATAAAATAGCAAATAATAAAGAATTTATTGATGTTTTAGATTGCCTTTATGCAATGAAGAAAATTGAACTTGATGGGGAGATTTTGCATTATGTTAGTAGAGATTAAATGTGACAAATTTAGAGACGAATCAGGAACAAGAGAACCGTTGTCTTTTCATGCAGGGTTAAATGCTGTGTTAGGCGATTCAAAAGAACATAACTCTATTGGTAAATCAACCGTTCTTATGATTATTGATTATTGCTTTGGCGGTAAGGATTACGCAGATAAAGAAATTGATACAATCGATAATGTTGGAGACCACGAAATATGTTTTGCTTTTGAATTTAATGGAATACGCCACTACTACTCTCGAAGCACAGCTAAATTTGAAAGAAATTTCGTATATGAATGCGATAAAAACTATGTGAAAAAATACAAATATCATGTAGATAGTTTTAGAGAACAATTGGCTTCTTTTTACGGAATTAAAAGAGACGATATTACTTTAAGACAACAGGTTGGTAAATTCTTTAGAATTTATAATAGGAATACACACAATGAATTGCGACCATTAAATTCGGTTTTATATGAGGAAGATAGAGTTGGTATTGAATCTCTTCTAAAGATGTATAATCTTTTTAATGGAATGGAACAATATAATCAAGAAGTTGAAGATGCCAAAAACGAAAAAATAGCATACGACTATGCGAATAAAATTTCTGCATCATTAGTTGCAAAAAGCCAAGATGAATATGATGCAAACGTTAAAGAAATAGAAGAGCTCAAAAAAGAATTAACTGATCTTGAAATAGATAATTGTAAGGGTGCAACTGATACCGATTATGTTCAAGCAGGTGAAAAAAATGAAATTATAATAGAAATCAAAAGGCTCAAAAAACAAAAAAGACAACTTGAGTTAGAGATAAAGAATCTAAAATTTGATGATGAATATGATGCAAAATCTTTTACTAGAGATTTTCAAGAATTAAGGAAGTTCTTCCCAAATGAGGAATTTAATGAATTGTCCCAAATTGATAAATTTCATAAAGATGTTCAAAAAAATATTAAAAAAGATTTTGCTGAAACAAGCGCTGAAAAAGAGGAGTTTTTGTCGTTAATAACTGCACAAATTGAAGAGCTAACTAAAAAGCTTGATAACTTTAAAAATACTCCAAATATTTCACAAAAAATTGTAACTAGACACACAGAACTTTCCGAACGAATTAAAGAATTGGAAACTGCAAATAGAAATTTCGATAACAAAAAACAATATGCTCAAAAATATAAAGACATACAAACAAATTATGAATCTTTGATCAATCAAAGGGTGCATACCGTTTGCTCCACCATCAATAAAAGAATGCAAGAAATTAATGTTGAATTCCACGATAAAACTAGGGCTCCAGAATTAGAAATTAAATCCTTAAAGGGGTATTCCTTTAATACTCCAATGGACAGCGGAGCCGGAACTCGTTTTAAAGGAGTTGCAATTTTTGATTTAACCGTTTTACAACAAACGCGACTTCCTGCTTTTATTCACGATTCAATTATATTCAATAATATGTCTAAGGAATCTAGAAATACTTTAATTAAACTGTATAGTCAACAAACAAACAAACAAATTTTTATTGCATATGACCACTACACCGAAAACGAAGAGGCTCAAAGAATATTAGAAGAATGTAAAGTAATAAAACTTTACGATGAACCTAATTGCTTATTTGGTAAACAATGGAATAAGACAAAAAAAGAGGAATCCGAATAAGATCCCTTTTTTATTAAACTGTGCTTCAATTTTGATTTCTATCAAATAAATATCGAATCAATTACCTTAGCCAATTCTAATTTTGTTTTTTGTACATTTGTTTCAAAAACAAATGGAAGCCTTACGGCATAAATATCAATATATGATTCTTTCCCCTCAACTTTAATTTTTTTCTTCATAAAAGGCATATGAGGTTCAACATCTTCATATCTATAAAGTGGATACAATAAATAAACTTTATTTAGCCCTCGAGAAACGGCATATGCGCTAACTTGATATAAATCAGATTGTTTTATGTCATCGTTAAGTTGCTTTTTAATATCTTCAGATCCTTGAAATCTTCTAATTTCTTTATATTTTGTGTCTAAAATAAAAAGTCCGTTTTCTTTGTGTTCAACCAAAATATCATGTCGCATTGTGAATGCTTTTCCAAAAGATTCACCAGCATAAACAACATCCTCTATTAAGGATTCTTCACTTTCTTGCAAACGAACTTTGGATCCATCTAAATAATTTTTCATGAAACCACCAATAAATCCTTCAAACAAGACTTCTGTTGGAAATAAAAAACAAAATGATTCATTAGTATCAATGTCAAATGTCGTTGTTTTATTAAGTAGAAACATTTTGCACATGCTTAAAACAATTCTATAGTGACTGTGCATTTTTCCTAAACGCACTTTCTCACAGTCTTGAGCAGAGCAAGGAAAATCACCTACTTCATTAAGTTTTCCCAAAATTTTTCTTAATTCTTTTTGGTTTTCTATAGAAGCATCATTAATTATTAATTTACAAGTTCTTTTAATAATTCTATTAAGTAAGTTATCGAATTCAAATTCTGAAAATTCACATAAAAATTTATCCAAAATTCCATTGGGATATTTTTTTGTATAATAATCAACAATATTTACCTTACCTTTAATAGAAGAAAGATCTTCTTCTTTTTCAATATATTGATGATATAAACTACGTTCAAAAGCGCTTTTTAGAAATTTGACAAAAAGCGAAATGAACAGTTCTTTTAAATTGCTACAATCACTTGAAGCAGTTTTAATATTCAAGTAAGGGTAATCAATCCTGCTACAGTACTCAATCCAATTTACAAGATTTAGCATTAAATGCTTTATATCTAAATCAGACGTATCATAATCATCTTTATCTAATTTAAAAACTTTAGGAAAAATATTAATTTGGTGACCATTAAATACAATTGTACCAACATAATTATTGGTTCTTATATTTTGGCCGCTTTTAAAATCTAAAAATTGCTGTTTAGTTGAAATGTTTTCATCATTAAAAAATGCTGAACGTTGTTCCCAGTTCGATTGTAAAAATGTCAATAAGTCATCTTGTGTTTCTTGTGATTGCCATTCAAAAGGCAATTTAGACTTTTTAATTAATGATTCTTCAAAACAATTTAATGTCACGTTAGGCAGTCACTTTCTTTTCAATTTTAATCCTACTTAATTTATCGTTTTTAGCAATAAAATCGGTACCTTCAAAAACGTCATCCAACAATGATTTCACTTTTTTTGTATCATCAAAGAAATATTCATACAATAACGGAATAATACATCTATTAAAAACATCAGGAATATCATCATTGGTTTTGCCTATCATATAAGCATGTCCAATAAGTAAATCGGAATTATTATCCAAACGCTCATAGAGCTTATCGTTTAATTTACTTAAAATCATTTTTGGACTTCCACTCAATAACGAGTAATTTACCGGAACTGAGATAAATTGAAATCTTCTTCTCAACGCAACATCAATCAAAGAAATTGATTTATCAGCAGTATTCATTGTTCCAATAACATATAAATTATTTGGAACTGCAAAATACTCGCCTGATGGGAGAGTTACACCAATTTCATTAATTTCACCAATTCTTTTATCTTCTTCAAGCAAAGTTATTAATTCGCCTAAGACTTTAGAAATATTAGCTCTATTAATTTCATCAATTATTAAAACATAGTTCGAATCAGGATCGCTTTTAGCTTTATCAGCAATCGCTTTAAAAACCCCATCGTGTGGTACAAATTCTAAAACGCCCCCCACATTCTTAGGTCTTAATCCTTGAATGAAGTCTTCATAGCCATAGCTTTGATGAAATGTTGTAAATGAAATTTTTCCACTCGAAACATATGAGCGATATTTATTCATTAAATCAACTCTCTCTTTAGAAGAAGAACATTCAACTTTAGATAAAAGTTTATCAACTATCGCTACAGCATATTCTGCAGTTGAATAAGTTTTGCCTGTCCCCGGTGCTCCATATAAAATAAAATTTAAAGGAAATGCTCTAGTACTAGTAGTCATTGGTGAATCACCCTTACTTTCTTCTTTTGCAGGCATAATGCCAAAAAGCCATTCAAAAAATGACTTATAAATTTTTAGACCGCAAGAAACTGTATTGTTGTGCTCATTTTTGTCTTTTTCCATGAGCAATGCATTATTCAAAAATAAATCTATAGTATTTAAAAGTTCTTTATAGTTAAAAATTTTAAATAATTCTATACCTAAATATTCAGAGGCTTTTCCAACTGCCCAAATATAATTACTTTGAACTTTATCTGAATAATTTGTTCCATCATCTTTTTTTGCTGTTTTTAGCCATTTCTTGTATTCTTCTTTTATCAAATTAGAATCACAAACTAAATTAACTTTAGCTGTTGGATCATCGGAATCTAACAATATATGTCTATCTCCACTACCAAACATAGGCATTAACGCGGAATACCTTGTATCCGTTGGTTTTATTAATTCAACAATATAATTTGGTTTGGTTTTATATATTACCATTAAATCGCCATTTTGATAATCGCCTTCAGCTGACAAGATATGCTTAATTGAATTATCGAATCGAGGATCAGTTGCTAAAAGTAAAGCTACTTTTTCAACATGATGAGATGTTTTGCCTTCACATTTTATTTCTTGATGGTCTGCCAAATTACCCAAAAAATCTCTCAGTATGTCTTTTGTGTAACTAATTTGCTTATTTATGCATTGTTCATCAATTTTTCTTATGTAAATTTTCATTTTCAAGCACCTCACTCCATTGTTCAGCTATTGCTTTAGCAAATCCTGGAAAAGTCTTACTTCTCCACGTTCTTCTTTCTTCAGCGGTTTTTGTTTTTGTTAATCCGTCAGAGTACCATTTTGCAAGTCTTCTACCACTCCCGAATTCTATAAATTCGCCAGGATCGACCACTTTCGTTTCTTTTAACTTAGGAAGATTTTTTAACCACAAACATGTTTTTTTAGAAGCTGAGTCTCCAAACTGCCAAGGTTGAACAATTTGGTCTGGTGCTCTGAATCTTGTATTCATAATTCCAACAGGGTTTTCTATAGCAATTCTAGGAATATCTGCATTAGCTAGAGCCAAGAAAAAAGCTGCGCCTTCTTCTCTATCTTTTGCTCTATTAGGAAAATTAGGATGTGGCCTTCTTTTTTCTAATGGTAAGTCTTTATCATCAGGATGATAATACCATTTCGCTCCACTAACTGCTAAAAATGTGCATGGAGGGTGAGCAACCATTAAATCCCATTTTCCATTAATTGAAATTTCTACACCTGTTTGAAGCCTTCCACCACAATTTTTTATAACTTCTAGAACATCTTGTTGAAAATGCCACTCTGGATGTCCACCACTACATGGCAATAAATCGCAGCTATATGCATTGTAACCAAGCTTACGAAACTCAGTACATACCCTTTGGCTCTCTTCACAAGCAATCAAAATATTAAATTGTTTTTTCATTTCGATTCCTCCATCGTCTTTGCAACTGCTAAAGCAATATTTTTAGCAAATAAAACAGGGACAGCATTTCCAATCATTTTAAAACAGTAGGCATCGGAGCCAACAAATTCAAAATCGCATGGAAAAGATTGTAACAAAGCCGCTTCTCTCATTGTGATTGATCTCAGCTGAGTTACATCAGGATGAATAAACATTAATCCATCTTTATGCAAATGAGCCACAATAGTAGGTGATGGTTTATCCCATTCCAAGCTTCTATATTTGTTATGATTTGTTTGTCTGCCTGTAATTTTTTTATAATATGCTAACTTCTCATCATTTGGAATATGATTCATATCATTTGTTAGCCATTCTTTAAAAACATTAATGTCTCTAGAATTATGATATCGCGCTTTATGTAATGTATAAGGATTATTATCAATCAATTCATGTGAAACATTATGTCCGTTTACTTTGCAAGGCTTAGCAAGCGGAACGAATTTAGGCATATTACCAATAGCATCTTTAACAGTTGCTTTTTTTGATTTAAGTTTTCTATCAGTTAAAGAATTATACAAATCTTCAACTTTAATTTTAGAATCTCTCCTAACCCCGAATATAATAACCCTTCTTCTTTCTTGAGGCACCTCAAAGTCAGAAGCAGTAAAAATAGATTTTGGCATATCGCTTGGTTTTCTAATGTCATACCCAATCGCTTGAAAAGCCTCGTAGATTCTATCAATTACAAATTTATCACCAGGTTTTGCGCTCAAAATGCCAGGTACATTTTCAAAAACAAACAAAGTAGGCTTAAAATAATCAACTACCTTTACAAAACTTTCGAATAAGTAGTTTCTGTAGTCTTCCTTCATAGAATGTGGGTCTTGAGCTCTTCCAGCTAAAGAGTATGCTTGGCAAGGTGGGCCACCAATAATTACATCTACTTTTCTTTTTCCCAGTATTCCATTTAGCCCTTTTTTCTGAATTAATTCAGAATTAAATGCACCATAGCTTTTTATTGTCTCTATGTTCCAATTGCCTTCCAATAGCTCAGCTGTTTTTTGAATATCAAATTGTATAACAGATTCTAATGCGTGTTGTTTAGTGTAGTTCCATCTTTTAACTAAGTTATTTCTTAAAGTATCAACCATCGGTTTTTCCCATTCAACATGAGCTACAAAATCAAAAAGTCCGGTTTGAAGAAATCCTTCTGATAGTCCCCCGGCACCACTAAACAAATCAATTGCAGTTATTTTTTTCATAATATCGTCCTTAATTATATCATAATTACATATTTTCTATTAGTAGAAATGAGTAAAATTTTCCAATAAATATATTTTTTAACCCTACTTTTTAATAAGGCTTAATAAAGAAATATTCACAATTATTGTTGATTAAGCCAACGGATAATACTTTCTTTTTCGTATTGTTTCGTTTCATCAACTTTATCATTAATTTCACCACAAATATCGCCAATAAGAATGTCGAGAAATTTGCCTATTTTATTAATACGTTCTTGTTCTTTTTCAGCATTAGTTCTAAAGTTCTGAGCCACTATTCCAGGAAGTAATGTTGGATATAATCCAAAAGCACTATCTAAATTTGATTGAAGATAGTCATTTATGTGTTCATCCTTAACAAGGACTTCTTCCATTTTTTTAACATCATCAAACTTAGTTGATAGTTTCTTTCCGTAATAAAAACGGTATAGCTCAGCTATGCTATTAAAAAGAAATGCGAACTTAGAGCGTGTTTCGCTGACGCTTATGTCTATTTCTGGACTCATTTAAATCGTCCCTCCTATGTGCCTATATTATATTAAAATGAAATGAGAAATTATAGTAAATCTAATCATTGAGCGCTATTAGTATCATTAAGCGCTAATAGTCCTAGTAAGCGCTATTAAGATTTAGCTAATTTTCAGTTGTTAAAAATAAAGGATAAAATACTAGTCACAAATGCGAAAAACCTATGAAAAACTCAAATAAATAAAGAAAAAAGACTGATTTTATCATTTCTGATTGTATCAGTCTTATTCTACTCAAGTGGCAGGGGTGATAGGAATCGAACCCACGTTAGCGGTTTTGGAGACCGTTGTAC
>CALEHV010000050.1 GCA_937876465.1 uncultured Bacillota bacterium
CACATAGTTAACAATAACAGGAGGTACTATTATGCTTAAGAAACTATCTGATATTGCCACGATTACAATGGGTCAATCTCCCAGCTCATCAGCTTATAACACCTCGGGTTCCGGATTACCATTCCTTCAAGGAAGAACAACGTTCGGTGATAAATACCCATATTTCGATACATGGACCACCCAATGGAATAAAGAGGCACAAATAGATGACATACTTTTTACTGTCCGAGCTCCTGTTGGCGATCTAAACATAGCCAACGCACGAATTGCGATAGGACGCGGCATAGCAGCGTTGCATCCACTCAACGTATCAAGCAAATACTTATATTATTTACTGTCAGCAAACAAATCTAAATTTTTAACATCTTCAGCAGGAACAATATTCGATTCCATCAACAAAGACGCCCTTGAATCCATCATTTTAGATATTCATTCCGAGAAAGAACAAAATCACATAGTTAACACTATCTCATTTCTTCTTCTAAAATCTCTTTAACTTTTTCTTCTAGTTCCTTTCCCTCCTTCATTAATTCAAATAATTCTGCTGATGTTTTTCTTAACTCCTCTTGAATTTCTTCAGGTGAAAGTTTGTCGGATTCATCAGCGCCGACATATCTACCAGGATTCAATGAATAATCCTTTGAGATAATTTCATCAAATTTTGCACCTTTACAGAAGCCAGGTACATCATCTAAGCATCCAGATTGAAAATCTTTATATGCTTTAACAATCTTATTTAAATCCTCTTCTTCTAAAACTCTAATCTTTCTAGAAATGAGTTTGCCCATGTTATCAGCATTAATAAATAAGATGTCTTGATTTGTTTTAGCTTTATTTAATACCCAGCATTGGACTGAGATGCTAACGTTTGAGAACAATTTATTAGGCAATGCTAAGATTGCTTCGACTTTGCCTGATTCAATCATAGCCTTTCTAATCTTATAGTCATCTTGAGTGTTACTTGTTGTAGCACCATTAGGCATAAGAATTGCTGCTTTTCCTCTTGGGGCTAGCTTTGCATACATTAAAGACAACCACGCGTAGTTACCATTCTTATCATCTGGTCTACCAAAAACCCATCTTGGATCACCTTCAAGAGATGGTTTCCAATATTGCTTTAGGTTATATGGTGGGTTCGCGATGATAAAATCTGCTCTTAAAGCTTTGTGCAAATCATCAGTAAAGGAGTCGCCATTTCTTTCACCAAGGTTGCCTTCCAAACCACGAATAGCCAGATTCATCTTGGCCATTTTCCAGGTTCCAGGGTTAGATTCTTGGCCAAAGATTGAAATATCATCTACCAAGCCTTGATGTTCTTTTACGAATTTAGAACATTGGACGAACATACCGCCAGAACCGCAACAAGGATCATAAACTCTACCTTTGTATGGTTCGAGAATATCAACCATTAATTCGACAACTGATTTTGGAGTGAAGAATTCTCCACCCTTTGTTGGAATGTACTTAGCAAATGCTCCTACGTAATATTCGTAGACTTGTCCAAAGAAGTCTCCATCTGCATCTTCCATATTTAGGTTGTTTGTAAAGAAGTCAACCAACTCACCAAGAGCTGTTTTATCTAAATCACTCTTAGAGTAAGTCTTAGGTAATATGCCTTTTAATTGGTTGTTGTTTCTCTCGAGTGAAATAAAAGCGTTATCAATTACTTGGCCTAAATCTTCTTTCTTTGAGTGCAACGCAACATTATCCCAAAGGGCATCCTTAGGAACGATGAAAACGTGATCAGAAATGTAATAATCTTCGTCATCTTCTCTTCCATCACCTGCTTTAGCCAATTCCTTATATTTTGCAGTGAATTTGTCGCTGACATATTTTAAAAACACTAAGCCTAAGACAACATTCTTATAGTCTGCAGGATCGCACTTATCTCTAAGTTTCTCGGCAGCATCCCATAAAATATCTTCATTAATTATTTGTGACATTTTTATTGCCCTCCATCATTCCGTATTGAATAAATAATTCTCTTAACTTTCTTTTAATTTTAATAGTCGGCTCATGAAGCCCGTTTTCCCATCTATTTACAGAAGCAAAAGAAACACCTAACATCTCAGCAAATTCTGTTTGAGATACCAGCATCCTTTTTCTCAACTCTTTTATAAAGAACGCATAATCATCAACAATCATATTGACTATCGCCTCCTAAAATTACCTACAAATTATAACACTTTTTGTTATATGAATCTACTTTTCATAATGAAAATTTTAAAAGTCCAAAACCTAATTTAAAATCTTAAAAATTCGGTCTCGCATATTTCTGAGGTGGGGGCGAACGGTACTTCAAAACAGATTGAAAAAAGATGACCGGGGGGAGTCATCTCTTCAAAATATAATTATTTATCAGGTGGGAGCCATTCTTCTTTTGAACGCTTTTCCATCAATTCAAGCTCTTCTTTCTTTGGGTGATATTCTCTTCCAAAAAGTATTGTTAATAAATATTTAATTGCATCTACGTCAGGTGGATATTCTTTTTCTACTTCTTGAATAGATTGTTGATCTCTACCGGTGCCATCTTTCTTATAGGACTTAACTTTAGTTTTAGATGTAAAACCTACAGCTCTTTTCTTAAGAGCAGACATAACATCTGCTTTTAATATTTCATCACCATAGGCAAGTGCCTCTCTAATTTCATGATGCTTCTCTTTTAACTTTATAAAAGTTGTTTCTGAGATTCCTAGATCAATACAGATTCTTTTTTGTGAATAAAAATTAGCACTAGCGCCTCTAAGATATGTAATCTTGGCGTTTAGTGTTCCTTCTCTTTTCCATTTAAGAAATGTATCTTCATTACGTCTCACTTTCCTATAAACACTTTCTAAAGCCCTTAGAAATCAAACTGTTTCATCTCTATGACCCAATTAGATATTAACAAATCTAACTGCCAAATATAATGTGTCTAAAATATGACATTACATAGTAATCATTACTTTTTTATATGGTTAATTATGATTAACTGAATATAACAAAATGATAAAGAAAAGAAGCAAGAATATATACTCATGCTTCCTCTCACATAGGTTATCGGTAGATATAATAATTGCTTTAATTTTCCCAAGGAGTATTAAACCAATCTACTAACTGTTTAATAGAATTACATTCAAACAATGGCTCTTGGCTGAACTCCGCGCCTTTATGTCTTCTACCAAAAACAGCGTACTTCTTAGTATTCCAGCAACAATTAAATTGCACTGTGAATTGAACTTCTCCAGTTTCCAGATCCGCAAATCTGAAGTCATCATATAAAGGGCCATTAAGCGGGCAGTTGTTTTTAAACCAGACATAGTTATTATCTAGGTCGATCTTACCACCACTATTGATTTGAATAATGATTTTACCCATTTTGTAAGTCTTGTTCTTTAAGCTTGTATCTTTGCAGAACCAATCCCACCACCCAGCTTTGATTTGAGTTTTGATTGATGCATCAGAATACATGTCCATCATGAAGTTGATAGACCATTCTCTAATTGTTAGTTTCTTCTCCATCGTCTATCTCCTTATTCAACGTAATCTAGGTTATCCTCTGCTTCTTGCAAGGAGTTAACCGTTTCTTCAATAGTAGAAGCTGTATTATCAAGCCATTCTTGTCTTTGCTCTTGAAGCTCTGTTAATTCGTCCTTGTTTTCATAAGGTTCAATATCAGAAGATTCAGATTCAAGATCACTTTGAAGCTCTTCGAATTCCATTCTTAAATCACTCAATTTTTCCTTGAGTTCTTCGATGCGTTTTTTAAATTGTGTTTTGGTATAAGTTGCCATAATTTTAACCTCCTTTTGGTCAATGATATATTCGCTCTATATCTTAGATATAGCAACTTATATAGACGTTACTTTAAGGGAGCTTCCAGATGTCTATATTCCTTTATCATTTCATATTCTTCGTCGGTGGTTTCTATAGCAAAATCACCTATATTTCTATTAACAAAAATATCAAACCATAAACTTATTATTTCTGGGGTCTGTCTATCAAGGTTTTCTGCAATGATGATTGATTCATCATCGCATTCAAATTCCTCTTGTTCTTCAGGTGATAACTCTTCTCGATCCAAATATCTCTTTGTTAAAAAATGGAGGTTTCTAAAACTATACAATTTGATGTCCGTGTCAAAATAAAATAGATTCCAATAATAGGATTTCTCATAGACAACAATTTTTCCCTTTTTATTTTCGAGTTGGGCCTTAGAAAATAATCTAGAATTCGCATGAATAGAACGAATCTCGCCCTCTTCAGTTAACACTTTTATTGATAGATAATCATCGCATTCATGAACTTCATCGCTAACAATAACTGCATAATAACCGTACGTTTTTCCCATAACTAAACCTCTCTAATCATCTATCCATTTAACTTTTGCTAGCTGTCTTCTTATCCCGGAAAGCACTGCATTTCTAAAATATGTGTATTTATTTGTGATAGGAAATCCTCTCCCGTCCTTCCACTCGTTCCTAATGATATTGTTAGAGACATAAGATATGGCTTTATTCAGAATATAAGGATCTGTCTTCTCTTCTATAAGTTGCCTAAAAAAGTTGTCATAACATTGCAACTCTAAATCGGTGGTTTCAATTAACTCAGCTTTTATAATCACTTCCGTGTAATAACAAATAGGAAATGGAATCTTAGAAATAGCAGCATTAATTTTATCCTTTTTATCTCTTTGTTTTATTAGTTTTTCTTCTTTGGTCATTTATCAAAATTCCATTGAATCTTTTATCTAATATATCTTCTATCTTATATCTTCCTTCTTCTATCGATTTACTCTAGATTCAAGGAAGGCTTCAAGATCACATTTACGAACTCTATATTGATTACCAATCATTACAGCTTTTAGTTTCTTTGATTTGATATATCTAAGAATTGTATTTCTTTTATAGTGAAGAATTTCCATTACTTCATTCACCGAATAAACCACTAATTCATTGTTGTTTTCCATTATTCTTACCTCCAAAAAGCAAGTCTGAGATAATCAACTCGCCGTTATTTGTTTCTCTATCAATTCCATGGATGTAAATCATTGTTGTAGAGATATCTTTATGTCTAAGCAGAAGCTGAGCATTTTCAATACTCATGCCGCTTTTAATTAAGTTGGTTGCAAAAGAGTGTCTTAAAGAATGAGCAGAATAATGAGGATCATCTATTCCTATACACCTAAGTAATTCTTTTACGATTCCTCTTATATTTCTTGTTTGTAATCTTTGCCCATTAGCGTTCCTAGCATGAGAGACAAATAAAGCTTCGCTGCTATCAGTTCTAGAAAATAAATAATCTTCAATGATTGAATAAACAGCTTCTGATACTTTTGCGTATTCAGATTTATCATCTCTACCCTTACCCTGGATATATAAGACGTGTGTTTCATTTTTAAATGACAAATCTGCCTTATTAGCTCTTTCTATTTCAATTGTCCTTAAGCCAGTAGTAGCTATTAAAGATACGATCGCATAGTTTCTTTTGCCTTCCAAAGTCGTCGCTAATCTTTTAGCTTTATTTAAAAGCTTAGTTGTTTCTTTGATTGAAAGCGTGCTTCTTTTAAAGTTTCGCGTCACTTTTTCTCCACGCACTCCAGCCATAATGTTTGGATAGACATCATTCCCAGATAAATCCTCAAAAAAGCCACGTAGAACAACGATAACCTTGTTGACCGTAGAAGAACCTACCCTAGTCTTTAAATACTCCTTATAAGCCACGAGATCTTCTTTATTTGGTGCAACTATATTTTTGCTTATAAGGTAGTTATTAAATTCGAGGAGCAATTTCTTATATGACTCTTTAGTTATTTCTTTTCTATCAAGACCGTTAATATAGCGATTTATCTCATCAAGAAAATTAATAGATTCATTCTTCATACTGTTTTAATGAATCCAGATATTTCATTTCTTCATCAAACATTGTCTCTAATGGGATCATCATACATCTAGCAATTAATCCCATAGTTACAAAGCTGAGTCTACTTGAAGCATGGCCACATTCAATTCTGCTGTAGTGTTGTCTAGTTAAACCAGTTTCCCTAGAAATTTTACTTACTGAATAATTAAGTTTTAATCTTCTAGAAACTAGATACATTCGATATTGCATGTTTTTGCCCCTAGACATAATTTGCTTTATTTCTAGCTTGGTATTTCATTTCAGCTTCTTTAAGTTCGGTAAGTGAAATATCTAAAGCTTCTGAAATCCTACACATAGTAATAAAAGAAACTCTTGGTCCTTTTTCGCCATTTTCAATCATTGAGTAATGTTGGAATGCTAAACCAGCTCTAATAGCCACTTCTCTCATAGATAGGCCTTTAGCTTCTCTAGCGCTATACAAATACATTCTTATTTCATTTCTTTTTCGCATGAATAACCTCCTGTTTATTGCTTGATAACCAGAAGTTTACATTTTTAAAGAAAGAATTTTAATTTACACAGAATTACTAAGTTTCATAATTTTCATTTGTCACCGTTTGTTAAGAAGAAACTTAATCAAACTAGTAAGAATTGTGTTATTCTAAAACTGCAACTAACGAGATCTTCGTACACTTTGGGTACGGAGATTTTTATTTATTCTTACGACTGTCTCCACCCATTGTCTATATAGCCGCTTTTACTTGATAAGCAAAGCTTAAAGAGTGATTTATATTACAGGAGGTATATCAAAATGGCAGATATAAAAATAGACATTAATGATATTGCTTTAGGAGTATATGGTCTTCTACTTAAAAGGAAACTAATAACGCCTGATGAATATCACTTGTTGAAAGACAAGAAAATTAAAACAAAGGAGGAATTAGAAAATGGCGATGGAGAAGAAAATTCAGATCATTGATGCAGACCCAAATAAAACCATCGATTATCAAAGTCGAGATAAAAACGCTTATCGAAGAGTCGCCGCTTATTGTCGTGTATCAACAGATTCAGATGAGCAATTGAATTCGTATGACCAACAAGTTCAAGAATGGAATAACAGATTAACATCAAACCCTAATTACACATTAATTAAGATTTATACAGATAAGGGTATTTCAGGAACCAGTGACAAAAACCGTCTAGGTTTCCAAGAAATGATGAATGACGCTAAAGCTGGTAAGTTTGATATGTTGTTCACTAAATCAATATCGAGGTTTGCGAGAAATACAGCATTAACTCTTGAATCAATTAAAAAGCTAAAAGAATGGGGAGTTGAAGTTTGGTTTGATAATGAAAACATGTCTTCTTGGGATCCTAAAAGTGAAGCGATGTTCACTATCATGTCTACTATGGCGCAAGAAGAATCACGTCACATTTCAGAAAACGTTAGATGGACTTTCCAAAAGAAAATGAAGGAAGGATATGATTTTGTAACCACAAGTAGATTCCTTGGTTATGATAGAGACCCAGAAACAAAACAATTAGTTATTAACGAAGCGGAAGCAGAAATAGTTAGACTTATCTATGATATGTATTCCGCTGGATATGGCCCTTCCGCGATTTGTAGAGCGTGTGAATCAAGGCATTATAAAACTGGGAGCGGAAGTGAAAAATGGCTTCAAAGTACTGTTCAAGGAATATTAAGAAATGAAAAATACAAAGGCGACTTAATGCTCCAAAAGACTGTAACGGTTAGTTATCTCGATCATAAGAAAGTAGATAATAAAGGCCAAGCAAGAAAATATTATATTGAAAATAATCACCCACCTATCATCAGCAAAGAACAATGGGATTTAGTTCAAAAGATTATTGCTAAAAGAAGAGACATCACTACCGGTAAAAATAAAGATATGTCGAAATACAACGCAAGACATCCTTTATCCGGAAGAATCATGTGTGTCCACTGCGGTAACAACTATACAAGAAGGCAATGGATGAATGGTTCTGAAGGACTCAGATTTATGTATCAATGTTCAAAATACATTCATGGTGAACCAGGAGATAGATGTTCTGCCAAACCAATAAGTGAAAAAATTCTTCTTCAAGCACTTTGTGACATCATGAATAGACTTTGCATTAAAGAAAATAAGGTTTTTGCGCAGATTTTAAAGAACATCAATGAAGTTTTAGGTAAAAGAAATTTAACGAATACCATCAATGAAAAACTTGCTGAACGTGATAACATCGAAAAAAGACTCAATTTCTATTTAGAACAAAAAATGAAATCAAGAGATGAAAATGAACGTTATTATTTAGAAGGCAAATACACCATAGATTTAAGGGATTTGAATAAGCTTGATAACGAACTCAAAGATTTAGAAGCTAGACAAATGCAGCAAGAAAACATTGAAAGAAGATTGGAAGTTATTAATCAATTACTTAATGTAAATGAATTAGAACCAGATATGCTTTCAATCGATATTGTTGATTCTGTTATTTATAAAATTATTGCGATTGATAAAAGAAATGCTGTCTTTGTAATAAATGTTACTCAAGAGTTAAATTATCAAGACGTCGTAAATACTAGATCTGACATAACTTATAAAACTCCTATCCTTGTTGGAACTTCCAAAGTAGAAGGGAGACAAAAGTTAGATTATTTAAATTACAAAGTCGTAACAATCTAACGGGCACGGCATTCAAAGAGGGCGATCTTAATGATCGCTTTTTCTTTTGTCATATTTAAAGTTACGAACTGTTCGCAAGCTGGATATGTTACTTACAACGTTGAAGTGGCGCGGTCGAACCGCTGCAATTTTCATGAATTTTTCCATATTTTGACATAAAAAATCGCCTATATTTTAAGGCGATAATATTCAAATAAGTTCGATGTAATCGGCACTATTTTGAGTGTACTACTTATCCTTTAATTGCAGTTGAACGACAGTCTCGACGTGAAATGTCATCGGGAACATATCGACTGGTTGTATATCGCCAATTTCGTATT
>CALEHV010000051.1 GCA_937876465.1 uncultured Bacillota bacterium
TGTAGATATATTAGATAAATACGACACAATGCTAGAACAAATCTCAAAAACCAACTCTTCAAAATAATTGAAAAACCACTCCGAAATTAAACCGGAGCGGTTTTTGATTGCACGAGAAATTGCTATGATAATTTATTTTTTATTTCTTCAAAGTTTTTATTTCTATTTTTACCATATCTTATACTATTACCAGCAGCAAGTATTATTGCTGTTACTTTTTTATTATCTATCATACTTTTCCTTTCTATTATATGAAGTACACAAATATATTTTATATATATCTTTTAGTTTTTTATATGCCTTTCTTGCTAATACTCTGTTTTCAAAAATCCCAAATACACAACTTCCCGAACCTGTCATTTGAGCTCCGCAATGCTCCGCTTTTTAATAAGTCATCTTTTATTTTTAATAACTGACTTTTTTCATCTACTACTTCTTCAAATACGTTATATAAATTCTCTGTAATTTGGTATATGTTGTTATTTTCTAAGGCCTTTTTCACTTCTTCTGTATTATATTTTTGTTTAAATTCTCCTTGTCCACTAGACAAATAATTCAAATCAGAAATTGCATCATAGATAGTGTGAGAGACAATTTCACCGTTTTTTATCATTCTTTGTCTAACTTTTTCGAGTATTTTTTCAAAGTTAAATTCAATTTTTGAACCAATAATTATGAGTCTATGTCTTTCTTGAGGAACACCATAATCAGCAGCATTTAACACTTTCTTGTAAATGTAATATTTACCATTTTTGAAATTTGAACTATCAGAAAACAAGCGTTCTATTTCTTCGATAATTTTTCCATCTTTCATAGAAAGCATTCCAGGTACATTTTCCATAATGAAAAATTTAGGTTCGATTTTTTGAACAACCTGAAAATAATTTCTAAATAAGTAATTTCTCGGATCATCAAGAAAACGTTCCGACTTATTTTCTCTAATCCTAGCTCCAGCCATAGAAAATCCTTGGCATGGAGGACCGCCAATAATAATATCAATTTTTTTATTAATTTTGTTTAATGCTGGCAAAATGTTTTTTATATCATCATTAATCATTACAGTTTCGCCATGATTTTTTTCATAGCTTTTAGCAATGGATTCATCAATTTCATTAGCTAGAACAATATTAAATCCTGCTTTTCTAAACCCTGTGGACAATCCACCAACTCCTGCAAATAAGTCTATAACATTCATTAGTTGTCCTCGCTTTCTTCGATTTTATTTAATCGATATTTCAATGTATAATTTTTAATAAATTTAGTTTCGTTTTCATCCAAACCACAGTTGGAGCAAATAACATCATCGATTTTATCTATAATTTTTTTAGAGTACTTATGTTTATACTCAAATTCAGTTTGTTTAGAATTTATTCTAACCTTATTCTTTTCTAAGTCTTCAGACAATTCTTCCGATAAAGAAACAAGCTTAGTAATTTGTTTTTTTGTTAATTCTGAATAGTTGAATTTAATATTTTTCAAATCGGAATTTGTAACATGCCAGCAGTCACTTATAATTACCCACATAAAATAAAAATATGAGCTGTTTATGAAACAATATGCGATTCTTTTATCTTCTTCGGATTCAAAACATAACTCAGTAATTTCGCTAGTTTTTGGTTTCTTTAAAAATGCTTTTGCCCAGAACCCAATCCTCGAACTGACATATAGTTTATGGACACTTTCGTCTTTTTTTAATTTAAATAAAGATGTTCCACATAAATTATTTTTTACGAAAATACTATTCTCAACAGCCGTCCCTATCTTAGGCAACATTTCATTATGATTCTCAATAAAATCTAAAGATTTAAATAAGAACGGTCTTTCATCTTTATACCAAAACTGGTAACTTGAAGTAAATCGTCTGCAATCTTCATTTCCTATGGAAGAGAAAAATATAGTTAATCGTTGATGCACACCACTAAATAAACAGCCTGGCCTATCAGCAAAAGTGCAATAATAAACAATTGAAGTCTTTTCTTCTAATAAATTTCTAATAGGAGCCATTCTTGGAGTTGCAATAAAAGGAAGAGGTACAATAAAGGATATTACTGATCCCTTGCAACTTAAATTGCAAGCGCGCTCAATGGTATACGCGTATAAGTTTCCACAAGCACTAGTTTCGTAATGTGAATATGGTTTTTTATTCTTTATTTCAACATATGGAGGATTTCCTACAATGCAGTCAAATAATCCTAAATCCTTCCAATCTAATCCACCATTTCCTTCTATAACCATATCGCTACCGCATAAAGCATCAGCAGCAATTAAATTCTTAGATAAAATTTTTAAGAAATCAGCAGAAACGTTATTATCGATAATTGCTTTGATAATTAATCTCGCTTTTGCGAGAATAACCGCTTCTTCTTGAATATCAACACCATAAATATTTTTATAGTATGAAGAAATTGGCATTTTATTATTAAAAAGTTTTTCGTTTAAATATTTTTTACATTCATAGGCAGAAATTATAAATGCACCAGAACCACAAGTAGGATCAATTATTTTTATATTTGAAACAGCCTTTGATAAATCGTTAATGTCTTTGTCGCTCAAAGTATTTTTAATAACTTCGATTTTTTCTTCAAAAGTTAATCGTTTATCAATAAATTCAACATTATTTGATATATTCATTGAAGAATAAATTTTATTAACAAGCGAATTATTCATTTTATTTAAAACTGAAATAAATATAGCGTTCCAGCAAATAAAATTTGTTGTGTCAATTGGAGTGTAATATGAACCTGTGTCCTTTCGATTTATATGTTTTTCAAGTACTTGGCCGAGCATCTTTTCAAATTGATTTAAATCTTTTATGCCAGAAACAAGACTTCTAATTGATTTGAAAATAGGTTCAATTAAACCAATGTTATCTTGAATTAGCTTTGGGTTAGTAAAAAATAAATCGCATTCTGAGCAAAGACTTAATTTAAAATTTCTTTTATTTCTATTTTTTGCTAAAACAATCCCAATTATAAAAAGGTCGTTCAAAATTGCGGTTGCATCTAACAACTCAAAATTATCCAATAGGTCAGAGTAATATTTTTCGTATTCTTTTGAAAGTGAAGAAATATTAACAATTGTAGACATAACTTCTTTTCTAGAACAGGTTTCGACTTTCTTTACAAATATTCTATCACAAAAGATTTAAGAAATACATCGAAACATGAATATTAAGATTAATAATAATATTCATAAGTTTTTGCCACGTTGAATTTAATAAGAAATATCCTTGCAAATATGCATAATTAATAAAATAAGGTGTTTAATTAATTTTGTTTTTCTATTTACTAGTTTTAGATGTTTTCTTTATTGTTGTTCTTTTACGTTTAATTTGAGCTGAACCCATGCAGAAAACCATCTTCACTCCTTTGGAGTCAGCTTTAAAGCCACTAGTGTCAGCTGCGTCAATACCCAACTTGTCACCTTCTTCAAATGCGTCAATATTCGCAGCTTGAAATATGAAATTCCATCCAGCTTCTTTTAATGTTTCAATTAATTTCTTGATTTGTTTATAGCTATATTCCTTGCTCGAATTTTCTAAGCCATCAGTCATTATCGAAACAATAGTATGTTCAGGAATTTCTTCGATTTTTAATCCTTCTTGGATTTGCTTGATTGAACCAACAGTTGATCCAACAGCATCTAATAACGCTGTACATCCGCTTGTTTGATAATCTTGTTTAGTTATGGTTTTTACATTTTTAATATTTTCTCTATTGTGAATTAATGTAAATTCATGATTAAAGAAAACGGTAGTAACAAGCACTTCACCATCTAACTTTTTTTGATCCTCAATGAGTTTGTTATAGCCGCCTATAACATCACTTTCTAAACCGCCCATCGAACCAGATTTATCAATAATGATAATTAATTCTGTTAAACCTTTTTTCATAAAATAAAATCCTCCTTGGTTAACGCCACTATTATGGAGGATCTATTCTTGCTTATGGTCTCTTTGAAAGGGACATTTAATCTTCACGAGGTTTCCAACCAAGTAAAGGTTCATTGAAATGTTCGAGTTCTTCATTGATTTTGTTTATATCAAATTCACGAATTTCTACATAGGCTTTTACGATTTTATCTAATCTTATTGAATTTGAAAGAGTATACCCTGCCGCGTTAAGCAAGTCTAAGGCATCGTCAATATCTAATTCCATTCCAATAATTAAACACAAAATCGTAGACTTTTTAGGCATATATCCATCTTCAGAAACTATTTTTGAGAATAATTTTCTAGTGATGCCACCTTTTGTGTAAACCTCAACATTAGTTTTTTTGGATTTATTTAAATACCTGAAAAGTTTTTGCCTGAAATTTTCATCCAAGTCGATGCTAGAAGGAGTACTCCCAGGAGCAAAGGCTTTTTTCTCTATTGATGAAGCCTTGAATTTAATTCCTTTATTTAAAATTGCACGTCTTCTAGGTTGCTTAATTCTTCGATTTTTTAAATCATAGTTTTTACACAAATAAATATTGTATTTAGCCAATAAGTCCTTATTTGAAACAGTCTTACAAAGTAGTCCAATCGATAGTTCTTTATCTTCTACGAAAGATAAAATACTTTTTAATAAAGGCTCAGTTAAATCTTCAATAACCACTTCAATTGAGCTATATCTTTTAGACGAAATATAATCTAGTAGGTTTTCCAAGCTTAAAAAAGAGCTAAAGTCTACTTGCTTTGTTCTTCTATTTTCAAAATTAAGAGATTCTACAACGTATAAACTCATATCTTTATTATTTTACTGAATCTTAAAAATTAAGTCTAATTAAACAATATGGTTCATAATAACTATAAACTAATACAAGATGAATTCGATTATTTAAGTAAATGTAGCGCTATTAGTATCACTGAGCGCTAATAGTCCTAGTGAGCGCTATTAAGAATTAGCAGATTTTCAGCTGATAAAAATAAAGGACAAAATACTAGTCTCAAATGCGAAAAACCTATGAAAAACTCAATAAAATAAAGAAAAAAGGCTGATTTTATCGTTTCCGATTGTATCAACCTTATTCTACTTTGATGGCGGAGAGTTAGGGATTCGAACCCTAGACACCATTGCTGATGTGCCGGTTTTC
>CALEHV010000052.1 GCA_937876465.1 uncultured Bacillota bacterium
AGTAGAACCATATTTATTTTATCTAAAATGTTGCAACGACTTTGTCAAATAACAAATTTACTACCTTAGAAATCTAAAAAATACTTTAATTAAAGTATTTTTAAAAGCAAAAATCTTTAGCTTTATTAAAAAGCGCCAGCAAATTGGTTTCACCCAATATGTTTTCAAGTTCGTCCACAATAGCTCTTTGTTCTTCTTTTGAAGCATGGGTCGCAAAAGCAATTACATAATTAATAACAAAATTAGTTGTGTCATCTATTTCAAGGAACACCACGTGTTTAATGAAACCACATTGAGTATGATCTGTAAAATCTGTTACATAACTAGGATCTTTGCAAAAACATTCAATGTGTTCGTTTTCAGATCCTAAATAGCCTTCTGTGAAACAGTCAGCATTTCTTGTTTCTTTATCAATGTGAATTCTAACGTAAGTATTGCATTTCTCTAGTTCTTTAAAATATAAATTTATTTCTTCTTTGTGTTCGTCTCGCCATTTTTCTATTATTTTCCAAGGATCATTACAAAAATTTTTCCTTATAACTTCAGAAACATCAAGAAATTTAAATTTGCTTTCTAATTTATAAGTTTTTTCCATTACAAAACAATATTTATAATCATCTTCAAGATCTAAATTTTCCCAACCGTTTTGATTAAGTATTTTTTTAATTTCTACGAGAGTTTTCATATTTATTGATTACAAATTATAGGTTCTCCAAAGCACATATGAGGTTTTTTCGTATTATCTAGTTCTTTTTTCAAACCTGGATGATAATGCTTAAATTGTATGCCACTATTATAATTTTTTGAGTGATCATCCGGAACAAGATCTGTACTTGTAGTAATTTTCATAGAATTATTTGCATAAACTATTGCTTCATAGGCATCTTCTTGTGTCCATGTATAGACTGAAAGTAGATCTGTGCCACTATTTTGCATTTCTTCATATAATTTTACAACTAAATCGTCAGCGACGCGATTTTCAACATGAACCATATTGTATGGAATGCGAAGATTTGCTAGCAAAATTTCACGAGCTTCTTCCACTCCTCCTAAAAGTGTGTTCAAAGACATAAAGAACCAACCATGTTTAGGAAAAAATATGCAAGGATAATAATATCCACTTTTTACATCTGTATGAATAGCTTCTACTACAGATGACACACAATTGAAGCCTTTCAATACATATTCGCCATTTGCAGTGCTGAAATTAAAATAAATATCTTCAAAATTTAAAACAGTTTCATTGTTATTCAATGACGCTGCAGAATCACCGGACAAAATCATAAAAGGCCAGAAAAAGACTATTTCTAAAACAACTGCCCAATCAATATCTATGTTGGAACTTTGAGTTGCTTTAAGTTCTCCTGACATTGCCGAAACACTCATGCACATTATGGAAGCAGCAATGGCCACAACTGCAGCTATTGCGAGGTCATCAACAAGAATAACCTTTTCAATTCCGTTGCTGGTTGTTTTTTCTTGAGGCTTTTCTGCCATCTCAACAAATTCTTTGAGATCATATCCTTCATCTTGATATTTTATATAGACTTTTTCATCACCATCATGATAGACAAACCTTGGTTCAAGATACTCTTTAGTATGTATTTCTTGTAGAAGTTCTAATTCGTCTCCACTCGGTCTATCGTTATAATTAGCATTTGTTTGTTCTGTATCAGAACTTGAATCGTTGTAATCAGAAATATCAATCGAATGGACATCCGGGATTAAATAAACATCTTGAACAACATCTGCAATCATTTCATCTTTTTCAACAATATAATCAAGCTTAACATTGGTTTTAATTTCCTTAGTTTTAGGAGTTCTTTCAAAACCATAAGCACTTTTTGTAGTTGTTTCTTCTACTTCGTACATTTTAGAAGTACTTTTAATTTCAATTGAAAAACAATCACTATTGTGATTTTCCGAAAAATAATCGAGATTATCTAATATTTTGTCCTTAAATTCAGTTGCTCTATTTACAACTTCGTTTGTGATTGCCCATTTGTCGTTGTCTTTAAAAGGAAAAGAACTTATAGAATTTGCTGTTAAAAATACTGAGCTTAATAAAAAAATGAATTTTCTAATTTTTGCCGTTGTACAATCCTCTGATTCTTATTATAAAAAAATAAAATTAATTTAAAAATAACAAAATATATTTAAGATTCGATTATGTTATTAATTTTATACAATAAAAATGTATTAATTTTTGTTGATTAAATATCAACTATTTACGTGATTTCGCTTTATCTTTTACGTCTCTTCTACCAATAGAATAGTATTCAGTACCTTCCATCGATTTCAAAGAATATAAGTTTCTTCCATCAAAGATGACTGGTTTTCTCATTAACGATATAAAGTCTAAAGCTGTTAATTTCTTAAATTCATCACAATCGTTAAGAATTAATACAACATCAGCGTCTTTTAATGCGTCTTGCGCGTAATCTACATATTTAATTCTAGAATATCTAGAAAACATTTCGTGGAAATTATCCATTGCTAATGGATCGTATACTTTTAAGTTTGCGCCCCTCTCTAAAAGAGACCTGATAACAGGTATTGCTTGAGAACCTCTTATATCTTCTGTATCGCCTTTAAATGCTAAGCCTAAAACTGACACATTAATCGAGGAAACGGTTTTAAAACGTTTGTAAATTTTATTTAGATAGAATTCTACTTGAGATTCATTGATCAACATGGTTGAACGAACAAGTTCCATAGGAACAGAATTATCGTTTGCAATCCAGAATAAGCCATTTGTGTCTTTTGGAAAGCAAGAACCACCATAACCTATTCCTGCTTTAAGCATAGAATCTCCAATTCGAGGATCTAACGCCATTCCTCTAGCAACTTTTTCAACATCAGCACCAACTTTTTCACAGAGTTGAGCGATATTGTTTATATAAGATACTTTCATTGCCAAAAAACAATTTGAAGCATACTTAATAAGTTCCGCATTTTCTGGAGTTGTAATCATTGTAGGAGTCTTTTTAGGATTAACGTTGAACGCATTAATAATATTCATGACAACGTTCTTTGACTCTAATTCATTAATACCAAATATTAAACGGTAAGGGTTTTGCATATTTTCAAGAGCTTTACCCTGAGATAAGAATTCAGGGAATGAAATAATATCAAATTCATTCTTTGAATGTTGTTTCATATATTCTTGAACTATTTCGTTTGTTCCTACAGGAACAGTAGAACGAATAACAATTGTGGCGTCTTTTGTTGAATCTTCGCAAATTGTTTTCAAAACAGAATTGAAGTTAGTTAAATCAACAGAACCTTCTTTACCTTGAGGGGTATCAACGCAGATAAAAATAACATCCGCTAATCTTATTGCGTCTTTGTGGTATGTAGTGAATCTTAGATTCTTAATATTATCTGTTAAAAGTTCCTGTAAACCAGGCTCTTCAATAGTACAAACACCTTGGTGTAATAAAGAGATTTTATTCTTGTCTATATCGTACCCAGTAATTTGGTTGCCTAAAGATGCGAGATAAATTGCATTCGCCAAACCAACATAACCAAGTCCGATAATAGTAATGTCCATAGTCGAAAACTTTCGTTCTTATATACATTATCATCTTTTCTGTCTATAAATGCAAAAATTGAAATTTTAAAAAGAGCGGAATGACCGCTCCTTTATGTTTTTAATCGCCGTAATCACTACCGCGTGATTTGTCTTCAATTGCAATATTTAAATAATCACAAATGTCTATAAATTCTAAGTAGATAAATCCTTCCTTTTTAGTAAATGGATTTTCAAAGTCGTATGTATAAATTACTTTTTTACGTTCACTTGCTAATTTAATTATTGTGTCTACTATTCTTTTATAATCTTCTTCTTTATAAGATTCTTTGAAGTTTGAAAGTTGAGTATAAAAAGCAGGTTCAACATAAAAAATTGATCCATCTTTTAATTTATACGCATTAGTAAAAGGATTATCTTTATCTTTAATTTCTTCTAAATTTTCAAATTCAATATACTTCATAATCTTTTACCTCCATGTACGGTTTCGTATTGTTTCGCGCACACGATTTCTATTTTACTTAAATCTATATGATTTTTTCTAAAGATTTTATTATAGGCTTTTATTGCTAATTCAGGAGTATTGCAATCTTCGGAAATGTGAGCCAAGAATATTTGCTTAGTTTTATCTCCAACAAGCTTAGCCATTTCAATTGCACTTGCCTCATTACATAAATGTCCTTGATCAGATAATATTCTTTGAATAAGAACTGCAGGTCTATGACTTAAACGTTGCATTTTAATATCGTGATTAGACTCAATCACATAAAAATCTGCATTAGACATATATTTAAGGCTCTTTTCAGGAATATATCCTGTATCTGTTAGGTAAACAAATTTCTCGTCCTTATTTTTAAATACATAACCTACAGGATTTGGTGCATCATGACTTGCCTCAATTGGAATTATCTTTAAGCCTATTAAATTAAACGGCTTAAACGGCTTAATTTCATTAACTTCGGGGCAATCATATGTTCCTTTAGTGCAAAAAATTGGTATTGGATTTAAATAGCAAACACCTTTAGTGTGATCGCTATGATTATGCGTTAAAAGCAAAGCTTCAAGATTATATAAGTTAATGTTTTGTTGTTCTAATTCTTCTTTTAATCTTTTTAAGCAAATGCCCATATCAACTAAAAGAAATCGACCATCATTTTCTATGAGAGTCGAGTTTCCTTTTGATCCAGATGCAATAATATGAAATTTCATTAGTTATTATTTGCTAAATTTGCAGTTAATGCTTCTTCTTCAAGTTGAGTAATTTGAGATTCTTGTTCTTCTGTTGGTTGTTCAAAGCTGCAGTAGTCTTTTCTGAAAATTAAGTAGCAATCACCTTGTGAACCATTACGGTTCTTAGCAACTTGAATATCAACAACGATAGCGTCATCTCCATCTTGCTTTGCAACTTGATTAGCAAGATCAAGAGCCTTTTGAGCTGCTTGATTGTATGGAGTTCCTGCTTTATCTTCTTTTTGTTTTTTGCCAACTGAGGTTTTGCCTTTGCTTAAAAGCATAACTAAGTCAGCATCTTGTTCCAACGAACCAGATTCACGAAGATCGATAAGGCTTGGTTTACCTGACTTATTTGTTTCTGCGTTACGGTTAAGTTGGCAAACACCTATGATAGGGATTTCAAGTTCCAACGCTAAGTTCTTTAATGTTTGAGAAACATATTGAACTTCTAATTGACGAGATTCGTTACGTGTTTTGAGATTTGTGTGAACTAAACCAATATAGTCAACGATAACTAAACCAAGTTTATCTTTTTCTCTTTCTTTAAGAGAACGAACTTTTGCGCATAAGTCTAAGATTTGAAGACCGGAAGTATCATCAACAAAAATACTCAATTGACCTAATCGTTCACATGATTGTTGAACTGCTAATTTTTTACGATTATCAAAATGTTGTCCGGTTAATAACATCCTATGAGGAATGCATGCTTCCTTAGAAACAAGTCTCTTAAACAAGTCTGTTGCAGGCATTTCAAGTGAGAAATATGCAACTGTTTTATTTTGTCTTGTTGCTGCGTTATACATAAGGTTTAAAGCAAAAGCAGTTTTACCAACACCAGTACGGGCGGCAAGAATAATGAATTGACCTTTTTGGAAACCGTTTGTTAAATAATTAAGTCTCTTATAACCAGTTGTAGTTCCGATAACATCATCTGAACTTGTGGCAATTTTCAAAGATTGTAATTGTTCGTTAAGAACATTTGAAATATGTTGAGCGTCTTGGAATTCAGCTACGCTATCTTGTCTTGCTAATCTATGTAAATCCTCATCCATTTCCTTTAGGAATAAACTTGGATTATCAATACCTTTGTTATATTTTTCTTGATATTCGTTCATCTTAACCAAGTATTTTCTTAAAGCGGCTTGGTTTTGAATGATTTTTACGTATTGCTTAAAGTTTCTTAAAGTAACAACGCTATCTACTAAGTCTTGGAGGTATTCAACACCGCCAACTTTGTCGATTTGTTTTGAGTTAATTAATTCATCAGTGATTGTTCTAACATCGATTGGAAGATGTTTATTTCTTAAGTTAAGCATTGTTTCAAAGATGATTTTGTTGTTTTCGTTTTCAGGATAAAAATCATCTACTTGAAGCCAGCCTAAACCTTCGTAAAGCTTTTCTTCGGAGCGAATCATTGCTCCAAGAACAGTTTTCTCAGCGTCTGTATTATGAGGTAATGTTTTAAGTGCCATATCTTACCTCCTATTTTTTCTCGGAGACATGGACTGTAATAACACCCATTACTCCCTTATATAAATCGATATCAAGTTTGGTATAACCAATTCTATCAATCGCATCTTTTGTTGTGATTTTACGTTTATCAATAACAATGTTATGTTTGTCTTTTAATTCTTGTTCAACTTGTTTTGTTGAAATTGAACCAAACATTCTTCCATCAGTACCTGTTTTTGCTTCAAATTCTAAAACGATAGAAGACAAAATACCTGCTAACTCCTTAGCATCTTCTCTATTTTTAGCATCTAATGCTGCAGCGTCTGCTTGTTGTTTATTTAAAACTGCAACTGATCCTTTAGATTCTTGAACGGCTAAACCATGAGGAATCAAATAGTTAGTTGCATAACCATCTTTTACATTTACAATAGCATCTTTTTTACCGATGCCTTTAACATCCTTTAATAAAATTACTTTCATAAATCGCTCCTCAATTATTTGTCGTCTTCTTTCTTAACTGAACGTGCTTCATTTAAGTATTCACTCAAGACATCAAGCAAACGTTGTTCAACTGTTTCAACATCAGAGTTCTTAAAGACTCCCGCAGCTTGAGTCATGTGTCCGCCACCATTAAGTTGTTCAGCAAGTAATTGAACATTAATAGTTCCGTCACTACGGCATGAAACAGCAACGTCTTTAGCAGAAGTTCTACCAATTACGAATACAGCGTTAATACCGCGCATTTGCATACATCTGTTACCAACCTTAGCCAATGTTGCTTGTTCAATAATATCTTCATCATCTGCAACACAGTAAACGACACCAACATAGGCTGTTTTAAGTGTTGAGATAATCTTTGTAATTAATGTGTATTCCTCAAATTCATCTTTTAAGAAGTCATCAGCTTTAGCGTTATCTGCACCATTTTCTTTTAAAATCATGGATGCTTCAAAAGTACGAATACCAACAGTTTTTGCTTTAAAGAAGTTACTATCCATAAACAAACCTGAAAGCATAATTGTTGCATAGTTTGCAGGAATAATAATTCTTGGGTTAGCGGATGAATATTTAATCAATTCTGCAATAAGTTCTGATGCAGAAGAAGCTGATGGTTCAATATAAGTAAAGATTGGGCTATCAATAAATTCTTCCCCACGTCTATGGTGATCAATAACCATTACTTTGCTTGCTTTTGCAAGAACGTTTGGAGATAAAGTTAAAGATGGTTTATGAACATCACAAACTATAACTAAAGTATTTGAACGAACTAAGCCTTCTGCATCTGCAGGACATACTGTAAGTTTTTGAATATCTTCTCTTGTGAATGTTGATGTCATTGCACCAAAAGTTTTTCTTTCAATACTCTTTGTGTCATAGACAACAACTGCATCTTTATGTAAATATTCACAAATTGCTTTCATTCCAAGACATGAACCCATTGAGTCCATATCGGAAATCTTATGACCCATGATAATAACATTTGATGCTTGTTTAATAAGTGTTAAAACAGAGTCTGCCATAACACGGACTTTAACTTTGTTACGATCTTCTTGAGCTTCAAACTTACCACCGAAGAATTCAAGTTCCTTACCGAAACAGGAAACAACAACTTGGTCACCACCACGAGTCATAGCAACTTTAATGGCGTTCTCAGCCATTTCATTTAAAGCTACGACATCAGGTGTACCATGAGCAATACCTAACGATAATGTTGGAGGAATTGTGTCATCCTTTGCAATTTGGTGTACTTTCTCTAATAAAGAGAATTTGTCAGCAATCATATTGCTTAATGCTTCGTAATCACAAATTAAGAAATAAGCATCATTACGATATCTACGAATTTGAACCTTAAAGTTTTTAACGTATTCAAAGATGATATTTCTAACTTTAGAAATTGTATCACTAGAATCATCAGCTGTACCAGAGACATCAGAATAGTTATCAATCATGATAAGACCAACAACTGTGGCTTGTCTTCTAGCCATATCATCAATAATTTCGTAATCTGTATTATCTCTAAAAATATATAATCCTGCTTCGCTTAAATATCTAACAGAGTAATTACGGTTACTGTATTTAATCTTTAATGGGGTTTCGGAAGATATTGTTTTACAACCTTCAAGTTCAGGAATCCATTCATAAATGTTTTTATCAACAATATCAAATTGTCTATCGACAAATAATTCGTTAATCCAAATAATGGTGTCGTTTTCATCAACCATTACTAAACCGATTTCGCCAAACTTATAAGCTTCTTGAATATCACCACCAAGAAGTTCTGCAGATGCGACATCGGATTTATGACGCATTCTTGATAATAATGCGAAAGAGATCCAAGTAATTAAAAGGTTAACAACAACTAAAACACATAATCCAACATAAATAATAGGAACAAGGATTTCGTTCTCTTTTATATTGAATGCATTGAAATAATATATAAAGCCAAAACCAACAACTAACAAGAGTTCTATAATAACGAATATGATGAATGTTGTTGCAAATCTGTTTAATCTCTTTTTCATACTTGTAAGTTATTATATAGCAAATGTCTTATAAATATAATCACTATTGTGAATTATTATTTACTCAGTATTTGTTTTATTAATAGATAGTTATATTGAAATGTGTAGTCAAGCATCAAAGTTCATTCATATTTATATTTCTTTTGAACAATGTTCAAATAAAAAAGCACATGCCCGAAGACATGTGCAATTTTATAAGTATATAGCCTATTATTAAGCGTCTACTCCATAGAATCTAACTTCAGTAATATCTACACGTTTATTAGTAGTAGGGGTGCTTGATGTAAGTTCAAATCTAATGTTGTAATAGCATCCTGCCCATGATGTAGAATCGGCTTTTGTTAATTCTAATGTTTCAGATACTCCAGGATGGCTTCCTTCTAATGTTGCAATAGGGTTTGTTGCAGCAGCTGCATCAGCAGCAGAACTATGAACTGAAACAATTACTTTATTAACAGTTGCACTGCATGTAGCACCAAAATCAATAGCAATTTTATCGATATTGTCAGAGATTGCTGTTTGAGAATACATACCTCTTGTGATGTTATCGAATTTACCACCGAATCCCCAGTTACTAACTGTAAGATTTGCTGTAACTTTCCATTCTACACCGTTAATTGTTCTTGATTTTTCTGTAGCGTAATCTCCATTTTTGCTAGCTTGATCATATTCTTCTTTTGGACAATTATTTGTATAAACAAGTTCGCTGACTGGTGAAACTGAATCTTTAATTACAATAGTAATTTCTTCAGATTCGAGAGCTGGATCTGCGCAAACTGCTTTGACTTTAACTGTACCTGTTGTATCACCAGCAGTTAATGTATTTCCTGTGATGGAAGCAAGATCACTACCTTCAGTGATTTCAAATGTTGCTTCTGCAGCATGTGAACCATTGAATTCAGCACTTAGTGTAACTGAGCCATTCTTAACTACTTCAGAAGCGCTTGATCTACAAACGACTTCTGTTGCAACTTGTTCCTCAACGGCCATTGTTGTTGTACCTGCAACGAGCATTTGGTTGCATACAGGTGAACCAGCTGTATTATCATATGCTGTTGGAATTAAACCTGTTAAATTTAATGTTTTACCAGCTGATGCTAAATAAACAGCACCATTTGTAGCATTGTAAGCGTATTTATCAAATTTAACGTTAAGTGTGCTTGAGTCAAAGCCTGTTGCAACAATTGGTGCAGCAGAACTTGACCATGTGCCAAGTGTTGATGGCATTTCGACAGAAATATTTGTTAAAATATTTTGTTTTAATGATGCAAGTTGTGTTAATGATGTAATATTAACTGCGCTTGGAAGAACTCCATCGCCATCAATTGTGACTGAGCTGACGCTCTTTGTTTCTAAACAACCACTATAATTTTGAAGGGTTGAAGTAACTGTAACTTTCTTACCGACTGCTAATCCGGAAACTGCTTTGTTATAAACATACATTCCGTAATCGCCATCTTGGACAAAGAATGAGTTTCCTGTTGTAGCGATAACAACACCTGAAAATGTGTAAGCATCTGTTGTAGAAGCACCTTTTGCAAGAGCTGCTGCAGCTTCATATGCTTTTTGCATTGAAGTCTTTGAATCAACTGTAATGCAGATTGGTTCTGATTCAAGTACTGGATCAGCACAAACTGCTTTTACATAAACGCTACCAGCACCTGTTGCTGTTAATTGATTACCATCAATTGTAGCAGTGCCTGTTGTTCCTTCAGAAACAACTTCATATGTTGTATCACCGTGGCTACCATTGTATTCAGCACTTAATGTTGCGACTTCGCCAACCGAAAGAGTGGTTTTATCTGCTGAACATGTTACTGTAGTAGCCGCTTCATTTGTGACAGTAATTGGTTGTTCAACTGTTTTTCCACCATAGGTGATTGTAACTTTTGTATTAGATTCTTGTAAGTTTGTTGATGGATCAAATGAGAATGCATCTTCGTTACCATCATAAGCAATATCTGCTGTTGTTGTATCTTTGAAAGTTGCTGTAAGGACTAATCCTCTTGGATCAAAATTTTGGCCAACAACGTATTCAACTTTTGTTGGAGCAGTTTTAACTGCGATTGATTCAACTTCCTTTGTAACTTCGATTGTAACTTCAATGTTGTAGAAGCTTTGATTGTATGATGCACCATCAGCAACTGTTAAATATGCAGATTCACTATCAATTGCGTATTGTTTAACAACACCTTTTGAGCCTGACATTGTTGCATCTGTACCAGAAATTTGGTCTCCACCTTCAACTGCTCTAACAACACATGATTGTGATTTGTACCAATCAGCTTTGATTGATTTAATCTTGCCTGTTGGAGTTGTGATAACCATCTTACCACCTTTATCGATAGTAACTTCACCATAGTTATCTTGGTTGTAACATTTTGTGTAATCTACAACTAATTTTTTGTAAATTACTGTAGCTTCATCAGCTTTAAGAGCAATCTTTGCTTGTGCATTTCCTGCTGTTGAGGTTAAGCCAGAGTTTGTATTATTTAAAACTGGTTTATATGTTCCAACTGGGACATCAATTGGTTCAACATCAAGAATTGATGAAACAACAATTTCTGTTGGACCTAAAACTGGACAAACGTATTTGCCGTCTGTTTCAGCAATTTGTGCACCATTACAAAGAACTTTATCAATCTTGTAACCTGATGCAGCTTCAACTGTAACATCGATTGTAGAACCATTTAATGCTGTTGCTGGAACTGTTGATGTGATTGAACAGTGATCATCTGCTGTTGCTGTAACTGTTGATGTACCACGAACCGAACTTAAAATAACTGGGTTTGGATGTTCTTGATCTTCTGCAGCACCATAGATTGAATAGCCACCGCTATAGTATTCAGCAAAGCCTTTAATAACTAACTTATCGCCTTTACCAACATTTGTGACTCCGCTATCGCCAAGTACACCTTTTGTAACTTTGACTTTGTCAGAAGCTTCGAGATTATCTCTTAAATAGATTGGAGATAAATAGGATGAGCCCATGACTGAATTGCCATCAGCAAAACCGTTAACAAAGAATGGTTTTACAGAGAAAGCTTCATCTTCCTTAGCAACTAATTTCTCAACGTTTACTAAGAATTGAGCAACTGTTAAAGGTGCGTCAGCTGTACCATAGTCAGTATCGACTGGTTGAGTTGTTGATCCTGTTGTAGAACCTGTGGTTGAACCGGTTGTAGAACCAGTGGTTGAACCTGTAGTAGATCCAGTTGTACTTGATGAACTTGGATTATTTCCACCACAGCTTGCAAGCATTAATAATGCTGCTGGTAATAGAACGAATAATTTTTTATTCATTAATAGTTTTTCCTCCTTCTTTCTATTACTAGTCTTTCTTCCAATTAGTAGAAGTGAGATCGCGCGTTGCTCACTTATTCCTAATTCTAAGAAATAAAAAGTGGCGCATCGTTTGCGCCACAAATAAAGATACTAAAAAGATGCAGTTGAAGTTGAAATAACGTATCTATACATTTTTCTAATACCTTGCATATTAATTAAACCAAATGTTTAATGAAAAGACAACATTATTCCTACGTGATATCATAGATATATGAAAATATTATTAAAGTTTTCCTTATTAATTTCATCCTTTGCAAGCTTGGTTTCTTGCAACAATCAAAACACTTCAACAAGTGTTACTTCATCGTCCACTAGTGGCTCAACAACCTCTCAATCATCAAGTAGCTCCTCTTCCACTTCAATTCCAACTCCAAGTCAATGGAATGGTGATGCATACATATGTTTAATGAGTTATGTTGGAGAAGAAATTCCTTATCTCAATGGATTTAATAACTCATTTGCTATAGGTGCAGTAGACGCATCTACAAAACCTTACTTCAATCCATATATTGAAAACTCTAGCGATTACACAAACGAATACAAAACAAAACTACTTAATTTAGGTTTTACCTTTGATGGAATTAATAGCGATGATGGATACGATAAATATGAATATCATAAAAATGATATATATGTATCACATGCATACTACAACAGTGAAAGTAAATACTGGTTTGATGTGTACGCATTCAACGACAAAGATCCTCAAGAAGTCCCTTCAGGTTACAAAGCAGTCATATCTTACAATGATTTTTCTAAGAAATATGAAGATCAAAACAAGACAATTGGAGACTATCAAATACAATCTAAATACGTAATGAACAGTTCGAATAAGATTCAATTCCAAAAATCAAACGGATTATTAATAATCAAAGGAAATAATATTAGTAAGATTGTAGTTAAGTTTATTCAGTATCCTCAATCATTAATCGTTAAAGCGGGTTCTTCGTCCAATAACCTAAATGTAATATTCAATAATGCTGGTGAATATGTTTTAAATAATGCAAATTATGTAGAGTTGAAAACTCCAACATTAGGAAATAACACTGCGAGAATTTGTACAATTGATTCAATTTACATTTATTAATAGTAAAAATGGAAATATTGTTGCCTTTATCCATAACTCTAGCCATTGAAACTGGCATATATATGATTTTACACCACAAAGATTTGAAACTCTTTGTAATTGTTTCTATTATGAATATGCTCCTTAACGTTTCAATGAATATAGGCTTATATTTTGTTAATGATGTAACTCTATATTGGATAATTTTAGCTGTCTCAGAGATAGCAACTATATTTATAGAATCTTTTGTAATATATGCTTTTATGAAATTCAAATACATTAAGATTCTTTTATTTGCATTTATTGCAAACGCATCAAGCTTTCTTGTTGGGTTATCTTTATCTTTTTTATATCAAACAAAAATAGCCCTATATGTTGTGTTCGGGCTATTTATGCTTGTATATCTAATTTCCTATTTGTTTACGCTTTCTGCGTCTATACTTCACTATCGAAACAGGGATAATGATTGATGGAGGAATAATAAAGATATCAATCGCTATACAAACTAAAAATACTATTCCAATTATTTTTAATATTTTTCCGCCTTCATAACGATTGTAGTTGCTACGATATGCGCTAACCTTATTTATTGTTAATTTAGATAAATCTAATTCTTTTGAAGTCTTAAATTGTCTTTTACCATCTAAATCAATATGAATTGAATATTCTTTTCCTTCATAGGTTAAATCTACAACTCCCTCATAATAATAATGACTTAGATCACCAAAATCTCCGTTCAAAAGATATGTATTATCATTAACTCGAGAAACACTAAAATTTTTTGGCTGAATATTTTCATCTAAAACAGTAAAAATACTACCGACAAATTTGTTCCCTGTTTCGGTAATGTTATAGTATGAAGGATTTTCTAAATGAATTGTTATGGTTTTCTCTTCGTTAGGAAGAAACATTTCATTATCAAATAAAAGTCCTTCAATTTTTTCATAATTGATGTATTCATTATTTAAAGAATTAAGATTGCCTGTAAATAGTAATGCTTTTGAATTTCCTTCATTAATTATATTAAAGGTATATGCATTGCCTATTACAGAAACTAAATTCGATTCAAAACTACTATATTTTTCGTATGTTGGATATGGCAAAGGGGAATTGCTCATCAGCAAAGGAAGTATAAAGAAAAATCCTACTATTTTAGATAAGCTTCTTTTTGTTTTCTTCATATAGATATGATATATCAAAACTCTAGGTTTAAATACAATATCTTAAAATAATAGGCGAAAGGATTAAACTATATAAGGTTTATTCACAAATTCCTCAAAATGAACTTGAAGAAAAAACTGGGGTTTCCAAAAGAACAATTACAAGACTAGAATCTGATAATACTGTTCAAATGGACAACTTAATCAAAATTCTTTCTGCATTAAAAAAGTGGACATCCATAAGAGAATATCCACTTAGTTTAGCCAGATTTTTAATTAATTATGTTGTCTGCGTCTACGAATGTAGAAGAATGCACCAACTGCTGTTAAACTGATAACAGCAACGACCACTATTAATGTAATAGAATCGTTTTCGTTTGCGCCCAAGATATTAGATGTGCGAATCAGTGACATTTGAATTGGTGTGCGTTCAATATAATTATCATAAAGTTTAGCGCCTGTGGTTGGATCTTCTAAATCGCCATATTTGCCAATAATGTAATCATATTTATACATTGCTTTTTCGATAGTATTGCCGGATTCTTTAGCAGTTGTATTTCTAGCTAATTCTTGTAAATCGTCATCTAAATAGATGAATTCAATACCAAAATCATCCCAATCATCTGTACTAGGTCTAGTAACACCTTGTGGATCACAGACATAGTCATCTAAGAAACTTTGACACCATTGTTCAAGTGAGGCATCTAAGTATCTAATAGCGACAGAATGAATATAAAGCGAACCAATTGTTCCATCAAAAGTTAATATTATATCTTCGCCAGTTGTAACTATAACTTCAGAAGCAAATTCTTTATATAAGTTGACACCAACTGCTGAGAAAGCGCCATTCCATTTAGGATTACTAAATGCACAGGCTTCAATGGAATAGACATTAGTCGAACCTATTTGAACTTCTAAGGAACCAGCGCCAGAAGATGCATTTGATGACATAACTAAGTCAATACCAAAAATCTTCATTCCAGTGTAATTAGAAATTGTAAATGTAGCGTTCTTTCCAGAACCTAATTGAATTGCCGATTTTTCATTACTATATTGACCATCTGATGAAACTGAGGCACTTCCAGCAACAAGATAATCATCTTCACTTGTTAAAGTGCTTGTTGATTTAGGAACAAAGGTTGCCTTTTTATATTGTGCTTGCGTTACCGTTACCGAAACACTAGCTTTCAAATTTGGTGTTGTTGCATCATCAACATAGTTACATGTTGTACCATAAACTGTTGTTGTGCCAACGCCAGTTGGTGATAAAACACCATTAGAAACAGTAACAACACTTGGATTACTTGAACCCCAGGTTACAGTTTTATCATTTGCATTAAATGGCTCAACTGTAGCATTTAATGTTCTCTTTCCGTATCCATATGTATCCATGCTAATTGCTGAAGAATCATCAAGGGTGATTCCAGTCGGATCAACTAACGAAACTTCCTTGTATGTCACATAAATGTGACTAAAGTATTTTGCCCCACTTGATGTGGAATCAATTCTAAAATAACAATAATTATCATTTTCATTAAAATTCCATATCCAATCTGTTGAATTTGATATACCACCTGTTCCAGGTTTAGCTGTTAATGCACTATTCTTGCCAACAAATGCAGTAAGTCCGGAAATTGATTTCCCAGAGGCGCATTCGATGGTTATGTTAGTAATATATCCACTAATAGCAATTGAGTTATATATATAACTAGTATTAGCTTGGAATTGAATTTGAGATGTATTGTTTGTTGTGTAAATAAGTCCACCAACACCACCTGATGCCCACTCTACAGCTGCATAACTTGATGCAGGAGGAGTATAACTTGATGGGGTAATATCAATACGCGGATCGGCTTTAGTCACAGTAACACTTTGTGCGGTACTTGACGCTTCCTCATCAGAATATGTAGCTGTCGCGATAACAGAAGTTACTCCTTCTGATGGTTTTGATGGTGCAAAAGACCATGTTGCAGAATTTGTAACATCATCAGTAGAACTATCGTCGTAATGAGCAGTAACTGTTAAACCTGCTGGATCCCAATCATCGTTTGTAGTGTAGGTTGTATTTGTCATAGAACCACTAATGCTAATGTATTCAAGTGTTTTTGTTGACCCACTATCTTTTTTATAAAGTTGAGTAGCATAATAACTATTCCCGACACTTTGCCCAGCATATGTTGCAAATCTTGGACTGCTCTTATTCCAAAGAATAAAACGTGTTGAATCGTTTGCGTTTGTTAATTGAGCATTACTGTTTCCGTCAAACGAAACAAACCAAGAAGAATTTTTAGCAACTGATGTAGCGACTATATCCAAGCTGTTTCCCGAATTCCATCTTAAATAATTACTACCATTCTTGAAGGAATAAGAATTTGCTTCTGACCCGGTCACAACATCAAAGGCAAATGTTCCTGCAGGGGATCCAGAAAATGCTGTTCCAACGCCGTACTTAGTACTTGAAGTACTTATTGAGGTCATTTCCATACCAGCTGTTTCGGACACAAGAACCACTTTATCACCAACCGCGATTGATGATGCTTTTACATAAGTGTCAGCAGCATTAGCCTCAATAGGAGCTTTTTCAAGTGCTTTTGAACCAATAACTGCGCCAACACTAGCGACCAATGTTAAACCGATAAATCCTGCTGCAAGTTTTGTAAATAATTTGTTCATTTAATTTTCCTCCTTTCTTTTAAATTTGAACATTAGAGATTCAATCAATTTTTAATCAATTTTATCTCTACATAAGAACGAGGATTTTCTTATATATGTTCAGAATGTTATGCATCGACACTCTTTACATTTTTATTCTCGTTCTTTTAAGGGAGTGTGTGTTTTAAAGCTCACTGGCTAACTGAGCCTATGTATACACACACCCCCGCTTTTATTTTAAGAAGAAGAAGAAGAAGCAAGCACTTTCAAGTGGAGAGTGCCAATTACTATTTTTTTAAAATAGTAACGTCGTTTTTGAACAAAATAAAAAAGTGGACACTCCTTTTAGAGAATATCCACTTAGTTTGGCTAGATTTTTAATTAATTATGTTGTCTGCGTCTACGAATGTAGAAGAATGCGCCAACAGAAGTTATGCCAACTAATGTAACAATAACAATAATTGAAACAGTATTGTCACTATTACTATTAATAATCATGTTAGGCATATATCCAGCTGGTGAAACACTACGACCCATAAAGTTGGTAATCTCAGTATATGTACTATAACGTTCAATAATCTTATCGTATCTAGCTGTAAGTTCATCTTCAGTTGTAGCAATAATATTACGGTTGTCTTCTGATAAAGTAGCAAATTGAGTTGCGGCTTTTGGCCAAGCTTCACGAAGTGCAGTTATATCAGTTTCGATACCTTGACTATCACATGCTTCAGTAAAGATATTATTGAAGTTGTCTCTATACATATCTTTTTCTTCGATTAATTCAATATCAAAACTAGTACTTGCAGCTGATAATTGTTTATAACTACGGAAGTCATAAGCACCAGTATTATAAGCACCTAAATACCTTGTTTGAGTTCCATCGGAACAAGACAATGTATAGAAATCATTATCATTTATTTCAATAGTCCAAACTGGGAAATTTTCAGTGCATGTCTTTGATCTAACACCAGCGTTATCGTTGATTACATAAAGATAATATACTTCCCCTTCAATATTTTCGGAAATAGTGTATGAATTATTTGCAACTAATGTAAAGTTCCATGCTCTGCTTAATGTTTTATCGCTTTGAACCGGGTCTGCCTTTGCACTAATTTTTGCACCGCTTAATACCTTTGTAACTTCAACTTCGCTTTCAGTGTGTGTGTTGGCAATAAAGTATCTACCATTTGCGATAGGCCCAGTTATTTCGTTGACAGTAACATTAAATGTTGTTGTCTTACTTCCGAAAGTAACTGTAATTGTTTGAGTTCCAACTACTGTTAAAGTTTCCGGAGCAAATGTACATGAGGCTGTAACATCAGCAGTTGAGCCGCCAACATATGTTGCAGTAACAACAATACCAGTTGTATCTAATGGTTCGTTTTGCGAATAGACAGTTTTATTTGGCATTTTAGTAACAGCAATACTGTCGATTTCTCTTCCTGTGACTGTAATTGCTTGATCAACGCTTACAGATCCGTAACCTTCTTCTGCATAAGTAATAGTTACTTTTACATCAGCGGTTGATAATGAACCATTTGGAGACCATGTAACTCCTGAAGTTGAAGTAGTAATGTTAGTTTTTGTACTTCCGTCATCATAAGTTGCAGTTAAAACCATTCCGGTTCCGTCAAAGGATTCACCTTCGTTATATGAAGTTTTATCTGGCTCGGTTAAAACCGCTAAGGATGATAAAGTTTTCTTAACTGTAATTTTTGTAGAAACATTTTCGCAGCCTGTAAATGAAGCAACAACATAAGCTGTTCCATCTAAACAGCCTGTTACTGTTGTAGAGTTTCCATTATCAACTTTTGAAACGACATTGCTTGAATCTTGGATTGCCCAGGTAACTGTGCCACTAGTATTTGTTAATGTGGCAGTCAATGTAACTGTGCCACCAACACTTAAATCAGTAACTCCACTTGCTTCGACAGTTATGTATGGATCGTTAGAAACTTTTTTATAAAGAGTTAAAGCTTTACCAGTTCCTGAAGCATAACATGCCCATCCGTAGGTAGTATTATTTCTTAAATATTTATTCGCTGGATCGCTTGAAGCTTGAGATCTGCCTAAGTTTTCAAATTCAAAAGCTCCTTCGGAAACAGAGATTGTCCATTTTGATAAATCAGTATCACACTCGTCTAATAATGCGGCTTGGTTTTTAGAAGTTGTTCCTGCAGCGTATTTTGAATTTGCTGCATTTCGCAACGACCAGTAATCACCATTTTTTTCTATGTGCCACACAATTGATTTGTCTGGATTAACAATCTTATCGGATGATATTGTTGGCATGGTGCCGTTTGTTAACCTGTTACTAACAATTGTATTTCCTAAAACATAGGCATTATTAGAAACAAGTACATAATCTCCTGCAACAATTGCATTAGTGTATTTTTCATATTCATCAACAGTTATACCTGAAACAGTTAATGTAAAATCAATCTTAACGGTTGGAGTTGCATTTGATGCTATCGATAGATGATAAATTCCATTATTAGAGAAAGTAATTGCGCAATCTCCGTTTTCATCAACATCTCCAATCGATAAACCTGTCGTCTCAGAACTTGTTATTGCATAGTCAGAATCGTCTTCTCCGGATTCATAAGAAACCTCAGCATTAACAACATACTCAGTCGATGAGGATGCATCAAATACTAAAGATGAACCATTTTCAATTTCGTTAGCATCAGGATCTAATGCGTAAATACTCGTAGCAGTTTTTGAACTTCCAATCTTTTTAAATAGCTGTGAGCAATTGTTTGATGAAGCATAATATCTAAAGTTAGAATTTTGTCCATACCAAGTCAAAACCCTTCCGCCATTACCTTTAATTTCAATTTTGTTATTAGAGTAAGAAATTTCATTGTCCAAATTGCTTGTCCAAGTATTTGAAGAATCAATACCATTTGAATTTGCGTTTCTACCAATGTAAATACCGTTTAACATAACAGTATATTTTCCTTGGGTGCTACTTTTTGCAATTACAATAGAATTGCTATCATCAACAGAAATGGTCTTATCAACAATAGTTACATCTTTTCCACTAACAGTTGTGCTGCCGGAAGAAAATGATGAACCTTCAAGATATTTTACGGTATTAGAATTACCATTACATAAAATGTATTCTCCTGACCAATCAGATAATGCAGAGCTTACTAATTCCCATTGCTGAGAAGCAGCATTAGCTTCAACAGGTTCTTTTTCAAGTGCCTTAGAACCAATAACTGCGCCAACACTAGCGACCATTGTTAAACCAATAAATCCTGCTGCGAGTTTTGTAAATAATTTGTTCATATTTTATATTTTTCTCCTTTCTTTTTACCTCCAAGAACAAGTCTTGTGAGGACGAACATATTCGCGACTAAAAAATTGTTTAGACAAAAGTGAAAACTTTTAATTAGTCACTTATAAGGAGAATTTTCTCTTTTCTAAATAAAATGTTATGCATCGACACTCTACTTTAATAGAAAAGGAAAAAATCCTTATCGTTGAAGGAGAGAGTAAATTATATTTAGAAATTCACTAGCCAACTGAACTTTCCTAGATAATGTACGCTTACCTTCGCGCTATATAGTATACATATATCGCATATATATGCAAGTAAATGGGGAATATAAGCTATATTTTGGCAAAACAAAATATCAAAAAAGAGCTGCCGATTGGCAACCCATATTTTGTTAATAAAGATTGGCAATTATTTGAATATTTAAAGTCGTAACTTTTATATGGATTGTTATTCTAGCATAAGGTCAAAGTAAATATACTTGTGGCAGCAAATAATATTACTTTAACTTCTTTGTAACACTGAATTTCATATTTAGTTTAAACACACTTTTTTAAAAAAATTAATATAAACCTTTTTTGTAAACACCCTTATTTACTAATTTTTTAATTGATTTAACAACAAATGGTTTGTCTTCTTTATAAGTGACTCCAAACCATACTGATGGGGTGGATAATAGCTTCAAAGAAGCTTTTCCTTCTTTTACAAGTTCCCCAACAACATCAGGAATTAAATATTCTGCTTTTAAATCACCTTCATGATTTTTAAGGAAAATAGGAAATTTTTCTTCTAAGTGTTTGATAATATCTTTGCTAAAAGCAAATAAGTTCATAGAAACTAAACGGTCTTTTTCTACAAAATATTTTTCATTTGTTTCCAAAACTGTTCCTTCAATTTCGCCATCTTTGTTATAAACAAGAGATGATTCAAGAATCTTGGTTAAGAAGTGATTATCATCATAATAACAAACACCACGTTTTACTGATCCGTTTTCTGTCATTGTGTTGGAAACTTTAAATGCAATATTTGCATATTTGCCTTCTGCATTTTCTTTTAATGAAGCTAAATAATTATATGCAACTTCATATGTTTCTTTTCCGTAGAAATCATCGCCGTTAATAATAATAAAATTATCTTTAATTAGTTTACGTGCAGCATAGATTGCGTGAGCAGTCCCCCATGGTTTAACTCTTTCTGCAGGGCATTTAAACCCTTCAGGAAGATCGTTTAAATCTTGGAATGCATATTCAGTTTTAATAATTGGTTCAACACGTTTTCCAATTGTTTCTCTAAATATTTCATAATGTTCTTTTTTAATAACAAAAATTACAGAATCAAAGCCTGCTCTTTTGGCATCAAAAATCGAATAATCTAAAATGAAGTTACCTGCTTCATCCATTGGTTCCATTTGTTTGAGTCCACCGAAACGTGAGCCCATACCTGCTGCTAATATAACTAATTGCATATCATTTTTATGTATTATCTAGCTATTCCCGGATTTAACTAGATAACACTTTCTTTCTCCGGGATATTGTGACATACTCCCGCCACTTAAATATCACTGTTTTGAAGTGGGGGCTTCTTACTCAAGGAATCCAACGATTCCAGTATCAATAAACTATCCAGCTGTGCCCAGCCTTAATTTGTTTAATTGCTTTAACTAATATATTTTTAGCAGCATTTTCATCTCTTTTCAATTTCGTTCCACAATATGGACATACATAAGATTGAATAGAAAGATCTTTGACTTTTACGTTCTTGTAACCACAAATATAGCTAATTTGTGAAGATGCACTTTTGTGTGCGTTTATAAACTTAGAAATATTTGTAATTGAATTCGCATTAAACAAGATATGAATATGATCAATGTCATGATTCCAATCTTCTAAGCGGATACTATAATTTTTACATATATTTTTTAAAATTTTAGTCTCAGACTTTCTGAAATTTCATCAGATATCATTTTTCTACGATATTTGACAACCAAAATTAAATGGTAATGTAGGATGGATACAGAATGTTTTTTACATCAATTTCATAATATTATATTATATAATAAATACTATTATTTTAGAATTCGTAGTAAATTTTAGGAAGTACGACTGAATGAAATTCATCCCCCACTTACGCTTTATTTAAGCGTTGAAGATGAGGGACTTCTTCCTTACTTAGTTAAAAAATTACATTAGCAGCTTTTCATAATTTTTGTGTATAAGTAAAGTTTCTTACAAGGAGGTCTCTACGGCAAAAATTATCGAAGAAGGATTAAATAAGACTTACATTCAAACATGTGAGTATTGTGGAACCAAATTTGAATATGAAAAGAAAGAACTTGGATATAGAACATGGTACAGACATGGATTCATCTATTGTCCGAAGTGTGGCAAGCCTTTACGCCATAAAGAAGAATACGCAAAAAGCGAATAGTCTAAAATTATTTTTACCTATTGATTAAATAATCAATTAGACTATACTTTAGAGAAAGAAGGAAGGAACTTATGAAAAAATTCAAATTAGTATTCTTATCAATGTTATTCCCATTGATGGCTGGTTGTGGTACTCAAGCAGAGCCAGCAAAAGTCTTAAATGTTTCAGCAGTTAACTGCACTGCCAACAACGAGACTAGACTTACTACTGAATATGCTACTAATACATATGCATCAATTACTCTTGTTGCAAATGATGAATATGTATTACCAGAAGCAATTCGTGTTTATTCTGGAAATGAAATTATCATGCCAGCAAAATACACATACATTGTAAGTGAAAATAAAAAGAGCGCAGACTTCGTTATTAAGATGGACAAGAACTATGAAGTTAGCGTTACTGCAGTTGAAGATATGGAAGTTGTCTATGTTGGTAATCACAAACTTACTGAGACAGGCGACTACTCCCGCATTGACCCACAAGGCAAGGAAGTTTCAGTTTACTATTCAAAAGAAGCAAACGAACTTACATTAAGAGACGCAATTCTTTCTGAAGCTGTATTTGGTTCAATGACATACACAAATGAAAAAAGTGGAGTTAATGCCAGCTATTTAATTAGTTATACAGGTACTAGACCATTGACTATCAATCTTTTTGGAGAAAACCATTTTATTTTCCGAGAAAATCCATCAACATTTACAAAAGGCGCTATTATTTCTCTTAATGCTGGAGAACTCAATATCGTTGGTCCTGGATATAACTACTGTAAAGGCGCAGGCCAAGGCTTCATTGTTTCAAATGGCGATGTCAATTTAAGAGATTGCTTCATCAATGCTACAGATTGTGGTGTTTATGGTATTGCCTCACGTTTCTTAAATGTTATCGATAGCACAATTACACTTTATTCAGGCACTGAAAAAGAAGCTACTGTTTATGAAAAAGGAATTGACGCAATCGACCTCTCAATCACAAGAAGTACTATTGACATCAAAGGTTTCATGGATGGCGTTTATGCTACATATTTAAGAATCTTCAGTTCAAAATTCTTCATTGAATCTCAAACCGGAATTTTCTGTCGTTGGATTTATGGATATGGCGAATTACCACTCGACAATAACTACACAACATATTTGTTTCTTAACTGTACATTAAATGGCATTAAATCATTTGACTTACAAGAATGGCAATATTGCTATTTAGATGTCACTTGTACAAAAGGTACTGCTATCTCTTCTCCAGAAAGCACAATTAGATTCTATAATTCTGGTATTAAAGCTGTTAGTGAAGCATCTGGTGATGGAATTGAAGCATTTAGATTAACTATTTCTGGTTCAAAAGTATATGCAGAAAATCATCATCCAAAGTTAAGTGCTATCAGATGTTCAACTCTTCCAACATCAGAAGAAGGCGCTGATAAACAAGCATTTATTAGAATTAACGATTCTCTTGTTCAAGTAAAGAGTCCATACGCTGGTTTAAGCGGACATGGTTCATTACAAGTTAATGGTAAAGCAGAATATGCAGATGAAAATAACCATTACTTACAAAAGAAAGTTGATAATACAAAATTCTTAAATGTTTGGGGTATTTTCCCTCTCTCAATGACCGATTTCGATTACGAAACTGTTGCAGGTTCTCCTTCAACAGCTCACCCAATCGGTTGTGCAACCGAATTTACCTTAAATGCACATGTTGCTTAATTAAGGATATCAATTATATGGATGCTAAGTTAACTCTTGGCATCCTTTTCTTTTCACATTTTCTTCAATTGAGCATTCTTATAATTGAATATGAATAATTGTTCATATAATAATTGACAAATATGAATATTGGTTCATATAATATGTTTGGAGATTAACAATGAGACTATTAACAAAACCAGAAGATAGAACTATTAAACAGATGGAGGAACTATTGAAAGTAACCAGTGATTTTACTAGGTTAAAGATAATGTATTCTTTGTTGGATGATAGCAAATGCGAATGCAATTGTTCGGATTGCGCATCTTGCAAACATTTGCATTGTATGATTGAAAAGTGTGTTAGCGAGATATATAAGGAGATTAACGCTAGTCAATCATTAGTTTCTCATCAATTGAGAGTATTAAAAGAAGCCAGCTTAGTTAAGGTAAGAAAAGAAGGAACAAAAATATATTACTCACTGAGTGATAGTCATATTAAAGTTTTGCTAAAAATAGTTTACGAACATATTATGGAGGGTAGAGTAAATGACTAAAAAAGTTTATGAAATAAATGGCTTTGATTGCCCTCATTGTGCAGCGAAAACAGAAGAGCATCTATCAAAACAAGAAAACATTTCTTATGTTCGTTTGGATTTTAGTGGAAATAAATTATTCATTACTTATAAAGATAAACCTTGGAATGAAGAACAACTTGCAAAGGTTATAAAAGAAGTTGAACATAACGAACTATATATCAAAGAAAAAAATAATAAAAGTGTTAAAAAGATATTTAATGTTTCAGGATTTGATTGCCCAAGTTGCGCTGCTAAGGCAGAAGCTCATATTGCAAAACAAGATAATGTTTCTTACGCACATATGGATTTTTCCACAAACAAATTATATATAACATTCGAATCAGATCCTTGGAATTGCAAACAACTTGAAGAAGTTATTAAAGAGGTTGAACAAGATCCTCTTAATATAAGTGAAGATACAAATTCAAAAGCAGTTAAAAATACTAAGATTTGGACTCCTAAGATGTTCTTCTTATTAGGAAGAATTATTACTGCAGTTATTTTAACTTTAATATGCACATTCCTTTTAACAAATAATGGATTAGAATGGGTGAGATTTGGAATTTATACATTTGCTATCTTATTCATTGGTTATGACTGCTTTTTTAAAGTCATCATGCATATTAAAAATAGAACAAATATTTTAGATCATAATATGTTAATTACAGTAGCATCATTAGGATCGTTTGTTTTATCTCTCATTGGTTTAATTAATGGCGAAAACTCAATTATGAATGTTAATGGTTTTCGCTTTGCAATGGACGACACTATGGAAGCGGTAATGGTTATCACATTATTCCAAGTAGGTAACATTATTGAACAAATAGCTTCTAACAAATCTAAGTCTGCTATTATGAGCGCAGTAGAACTTAGAGTTGATAAAGCAAACTTAGTTACAAATGAAGGTATTGTTGTTGTAAAACCAGAAGAATTAAAAATTGACGATATTATTTTAGTTACAAGTGGGGAACAAATTCCAACTGATGGAATCATTGTTGAAGGAGAAGGCTTTATAGATACTTCATCTTTAACAGGAGAATATGTTCCAGTTAAAGCTGGAATTAATAAAGAAGTATTCTCTGGATGCTTACTAAAGAGTGGAACTTTGAAAGTTAAAGTAAATAAAGCATATGCTGACTCAACAGTTAATAAAATCATTGATTTAGTAACAAGTGGCGGAGAAAAGAAATCTAAAGCCGATGAATTTGTTGCTAAATTTGCTAAATGGTACACACCAATTGTTGTTGGTGTCGCTATATTAACTTTATTAATTGGAGGTTTTGTTACTTCTTCTTGGTCAAGTTGGATTCATACATCTTTAGAAATTTTAGTTATTGGTTGCCCTTGTGCAATTGTTATTAGTGTACCTCTTGCATACTTTTCTGGAGTTGGTTTAGCTAGTAAAAACGGTATCGTTATTAAAGGCGCAAATTATTTAGATGAATTGGCTAGTCTTGGTAAGCTAATTACTGATAAAACAGGTACATTAACTCATGGTTCATTTTCTATTCAAAAGGTGGTTCCTGTTAAAGGAGTTAAAGAAGAAGATTTATTAAGTTATGTGCAGGCTGCAGAATGCTTATCTACCCATCCAATTGGTAAAGCAGTATGTCACGATATTAATACAAAAATATTGGCATCTGAACAAGTTAACTTTGAAGAAATTGCTGGCAAAGGAACCAAAACAACTTGGAAGGGTAATACTATCCTTGCAGGTGGTGACAAATTAATGAAAGCCTTTAATATCGATTATGAAATGGCTTGTGAAAACGGTTCAGTTGTATATTGTGTTTTGAACAACAAATATGTTGGTTATGTTGTTTTAGCTGATAAAGTCAAAGATGACGCTCAACCTATGGTTGATTTACTGCATGGTGAAGGAGTTAGCATTACCTTATTAACTGGAGATAAAGAAGAAAATGCTAGAGAAATATGTGGTAAGTTAGGTATTGATTATTTCCATAGTGGACTTCTTCCGGAACAAAAAACACAAATCCTTGAAAAGGAGATGGAAAACTATGATAAAGCAGTAGCGTTTATTGGAGATGGTATTAATGATGCTCCAAGTATTGTTAGAAGTGATATTGGTATTGCAATGGGTGGTATTGGTAGTGATATAGCTGTTGAGAATGCTGATGTCATTATTATGAATGATGATCCTGCTAAGGTTTATGATGCAATGAGAATTGCTAAGATGTCTAGACATACAGCTACATTTAATATTGTTTTTGCCTTAATTATCAAAGTAGCAGTATTCTTAGCAGAATTAATTCTTTCTATATTGAATAAAGACGCAAGTTATATGATGTATGTAGCTGTATTAGCTGATACTGGTCTAACGGTCTTATTAGTTATTAATTCATTATTATTACTTTATAGAAAAGTTAAAAGAACTATTAAAAAAGCAAAATAAGAAATATTTGTTAATTGAATAAATAAATTGCCGATGACAATCAATGCTTAATAATACAAAAAGAATTTTTTTGAAGAAAAAACATACCTTGCTATACTGAAATTATGAAAAAGATTGGATTATTATTTTTATTAGCCTTTCCCTTTACGCTATTTTCATGTGGTTTGTCACCTGCAATAACTAATTACGATGAGGGAAATAATTTAGAATATTCTACTTCTGAAATATCTAATATTCATATTGATATGAGACTTGGACAAGACCAAGGACACATCATTTTTAATCAAACAGAAAATAAGGATATTAAAATCAGTGGTGTTGATGCATCTAGAGAAGATTATAAATTTAGATATTATATTAATAATAAAAACTTATACATTAGAGAGGCAAAAATAGAAGAAGGAGAAAAAAGATCTTCATCATATTTGCAAACAATAGAATTTTTTATACCAAAAAACTTCGTTGTCAACGAATTACACTTTAATTCCGCTAACAGTGTATTGGAAATTAATAATGTAACATTTAATATAATTAATGCAGTTGCGAATGGAAAACAAATACATTTAAATAAGGTCACTGCTAACAATATTTACGCCAAAACTTGGACCGGTGGAATGACTTTTAATGATGTTAAAGCAAATAATATGTTTTTAACAACAACATATGCAAATATAAATTTAAATCTAACTGAATTACCACAAAAAACTGAATGTATCGCTACATCAGGCGAAGTTAACATCCAATTGCCTGAAGACACAACTAATTTCACAGTTTACCCTGGAAACAAAACAATAGATTTAAGATTTGAACACACAGTAGAAGAATATCAAGATGAAGATGTAACAAAAACAAAATATATCGTTGGAAACGGTGAAAAAGAGATACATTTCTCAGGTAAAAACGATCATTTACATATTTTTTATAATTTGGACTAGACTTTTGTTTATTAAAAAAGACCACCCGTATGAGTGGTCTTAATTGACAATGATACACTATGTGTATTTTGTCTTTTTTGATTAGTCTTGAATGTATGGGAGTAAGCCCATGAAACGAGCGTTTTTAATAGCTCTGGCTAACTCTCTTTGGTATTTAGCACATGTACCTGTTTGGTGACGTGGAGCAATTTTACCATTTGGAGTGATGAATTTCTTTAAGAGTTCAACATCCTTGTAATCAATGTATTTGATTTTATTTTTGGTAAAGTAGCATACCTTTTTATGTGGTCTAATCTTTTTGAATCCCATAATAAATAATTTCCTTTCTTACTAGAATGGAAGATCATCATTAGCAACCATATCGTTATCGATATTTTTGCTATTATCTTCTTCTGGTTCGTCTTCAAGAAGGTCTTCAGATTTTACTGGTGCATCTGCAATTTCATTTGCATCAACACTTTCTGAATCTTTCTTGGCTTCTAAGAATTGGACAGAATCTGCAATAACATCAAATGTTACAACTTCAACTTGAGCTTTGTTTACGTATTTACGTAATTGGAGCTTTCCATCAACACCAACGAGCATTCCTTTTTTGCAATATTGGTTAACTAATTCAGCTTGTTTGCCAAATGAGACAACATTAATAAATGCAGTTTCGAATTCTCCGTTAGCATTCTTTTGTGCACGATCTACAGCAATGCTGAAACGTGCATTTTGTTTTCCGTCTCTAACACTATAGTCTGGAGTTCTTACGATTCTTCCTGTGAGAACAATTCTGTTCATTTGTTCTTCCTCCTTAATTAGTCTTGATCAACTGTGATCAAATGACGTACAACGTTAAGGTCAATTTTGGCTAAACGAACGAACTCTTTGAGTGCTTCGTTTTCAGCTGTTACTTTAATAACAACATAGTAGCCTTTTGTCATATCGTTAATTGGATATGCAAAGTCGCGTAAGCCCCATTCTTTAACATTAGTAATCTTTGAACCTTTGCTTGTAAGAATGGCGTGAAGCTTTTCGATTTCAGCTTTTCTTGCTGCTTCTTCGAGATCAGCTTTCACGATGTACATAATTTCGTACTTCTTCATATAGGCACCTCCCTTTGGTCTTCTGGCTGTTATCTTTTGTAACAGCAGAGAGAAAATGCGATTTCTCGCGAATGCATTATATAATACGCACTTACATACATTCAAGTAATTTATAACGTTGTACTTAAATGGGATTCTTTGACCAATAAGCCATATTTACAAAAATACGTGTAATTTGCACATTTTTTGAGACAAATAAAAAACGATTCCTTTAGGAACCGTCTTTAATTTTAAGATTAATTATTTCTTACCTGCATCTCTCATGCATGGGAAGAGAATAACTTCACGAATGCTTGTTTGATTTGTCATTAACATAACAAATCTATCGATTCCGATACCGATACCGCCACATGGTGGCATACCGTATTCGAGTGATTCGAGGAAGTCTTCATCCATTTCAGAAGCTTCTTCATCTCCTCTATTTTTAGCTTCGAGTTGTTTAACAAGTCTTTCTTTTTGATCAATTGGATCATTGAGTTCACTATAAGCGTTTCCGTATTCCATACCACCGATGAATAATTCAAATCTATCGGTAAACATTGGATTATCTTTGCACTTCTTAGTAAGTGGAGAAACTTCTATTGGATACTCGTGAACAAATGTTGGAGTTTTAAGTAAGTCGTCACATTTTTCTTCAAAGAATGCATTGAGAATGTAGCCAACACTATTCCAGTGTTTTTCAAGCTTAATTCCGTGTTCTTTTGCTAAGGCAACCGCTTCTTCCATTGTTGTAACTTTATTGAAATCAACGCCAGTTGCTTCTAAGACACATTCTTTCATTGTTTTCCAGCCAAATGGCTTGCCTAAATCGAGTGTGCCTTCTCCGTATGGAATTGTGGTTGATCCAACAACCTTAAGAGCGACTTCTCTAAAGAGATTTTCAGCAAATTCTCTCATATCTTGTAAATCGCCATATGCTTGATATAACTCAATTGTTGTGAATTCTGGGTTATGTTTTGTATCCATTCCTTCATTACGGAACAAACGACCAATTTCATAGACCTTTTCCATACCACCAACAATACATTTTTTAAGATTAATTTCTGTAGCAATACGTAAATAGAAGTCTTTGTCGAGAGAATTGTGATGTGTAATAAATGGACGTGCAGATGCACCACCTAAAATTGGTGACAAGATGCTTGTTTCGACTTCAGTAAATCCAAGTTTATCGCAATAATTTTGAATTGCGCGAATAATTTTTGGTCTAGCAATTGCAATATTCATTGCATCATCGTTCATAATTAAATCAACATAACGATGACGATATCTTTCTTCAACATCGGTTAAACCATGGAATTTTTCTGGTAATGGTCTAAGTGCTTTTGTTAAATGAGTGAATTTTTCACAGCGAACAGTTAATTCTCCTGTCTTTGTGAGCATAATTCGACCGTAGACGCCAACAATATCGCCGACATCAGATAATTTGAACAATGCATAGTTTTCTTCACCAACTATATCAACGCTAATGTAAAACTGAATTTTACTTGTTTTATCTTTTATGGAAACGAAAGATGCTTTGCCCATTTTACGTAAAAACATAATACGGCCAGCAACTGTTACATAAATTGGATTCTTTTCAAGTTCAGCATTTTTAGCTTCAGCTTCTTCTGGTGTAGCAGGTTTTACTGTAACTACCTTAGATGCTTTTTCTCTAACTTCTTTGATTGAATCTGTTCTAACAAATTTTTCTCCGAATGGATCAATACCCATTTCGCGATATTTTGAGAGTTTTTCTCTTCTAACTCTCTCTTGGTCTGTTAATTTTTCTTCCATAAAGTAAACCTCGCTTTAAATCTTAACACAATGTTATATTTATTAACAACATTGTAATCAACGACATTTTTCTATAATTTTCATCAAACTTTCTCTTGTGGTTAATTGCTGAGCAAGTTCTGATTTAACTGTTTTCATATCAGGATAAGAATTTAAGAATTTTGGAGCAATTCCTCTCATGATCATCATTGCTCTATATTCTCCTTTTTCTTTAATTGTCATATCGGTTAATTTAACTAAATTATTTAGATTTGTTTCTAAAGAAACATTAGCTAATTTTTCACTTGTTTCTAAATAATGATTTATTTGGGTGATAAGATATGGATTTCCTACTCCTCCACGAGCAACCATAACAGCAGTAGCTTTTGTAATTTCTAAAGCATTTATTGCATCTTCTAAAGTGAATATATCTCCACTGATTATTAAAGGAACTTCCATTTGAGAGCCTAAGTTTTTAATAATTTCATATTGTGCTTTACCTGAATAACCTTGTTTAGTTGTTCTTGCATGAATTGCTATTGCGGCAACACCTGCTTTTTCTAAAGCTTTAACATTTTCAAATACATTAATGGAATCTTGATTCCAACCTAAACGAATTTTTGCTGTTACAGGTTTTGGTGAATGCTTGACTACAGCTGTCATTATTTCTTCTAATTTTTTTGGATCTTTTAGTAAAGCTGAGCCTGCACCAGTTTTTGTAACTTTTGGAACAGGACATCCAAGGTTGATATCAAACATTTCAAAATTGGAATTGTGTTCTAAAACAATGTCAATTGCTTTGCAAAGGGTTTCTGCTGAGCTTCCAAATAGTTGAATTGCGCATGGATGGTCATCAGCACTTGTTTTTATATAATCTAAAGTGGTTTTATTCTCGTAAATTAAACCGCAATCACTAACCATCTCTGTTACAGATAAGCCTACACCAAAAGATTTCATAAAGTTCCTGTAAGCAAGAAAAGTAACTCCTGCCATTGGACCTAATACGACATGTGATTTAATTTCAATATTTCCGATTTTCCACATAAGACAAAAAAGGGAGGCAAGCCTCCCGTTTTATTAATTATTTTTCTTCTTTAGTTTCTTTTACAATTTTTTCTTCTGAAACAACGGATTTTACATCTACAGGTCCGGCAGTTTGCTCTTCCTTTTTCAATGTTCTATGTTCAAGAAGATAACTAATTTCTTCAGCTGTAATTGTTTCATTTTCAAGAAGTGTATTTGCAATAAGTTCAAGATCATCTTTGTGAGCCTTAATAATTTCTAATGCTTTATTATGGGCATCATTGATAATCTTTCTGACCTCTGTATCAATTTCGTATGCAATTTGAGTTGAGAAATTCTTTTGAGTAGAAGCATAGTCTCTACCTAAGAAGACGGAGCTATCATCTCTTTCATATTGAATTGGTCCTAATTGACTCATTCCATACTCAGTGACCATAGCTCTAGCAATTCTTGTTGCGACTTCGATATCGTTTTGAGCTCCAGTTGTAACATCTTTGAAGAACATTTCTTCTGCAGATCTTCCACCTAAGTAGCCAACAATTCTTGCTTCAAGTTCTGCTTTGCTCATCAAGAATCTATCATCTTCTGGTGTCATTAAAACGTGGCCACCAGTTCTTCCACGAGGAATGATTGTAATTTTTTGAACTTTATCTGAGTACTCAAGATTTAATCCGATTATTGCGTGTCCAGCCTCATGATATGCAACGCGTTTTCTTTCGTTTTCACTCATTCTACGTGAAGATTTTGCTGGTCCAGCAATACGTCTATCAATAGCTTCATCGATATGTTTAATGGAGATTTGCCCGGAATTTTGACGAACTGCAAGGATTGCGGCTTCATTTAAAACGTTTTCAATATCAGCTCCAGAGAAGCCTACTGTACGTTTAGCAAGTTGAGCAAAATCGATTGATGGATCAAGTAATTTTCCTCTTGCGTGAACGTAGAATATTGCTTCACGTCCATTCTTATCTGGGAGGTTAACTGTGATTGTTCTGTCAAAACGACCAGCACGTAATAAAGCCGGATCAAGAACATCATCACGGTTTGTAGCAGCAATAACAATGATTCCTGAGTTGTCTTCGAAACCATCCATTTCAACGAGTAATTGGTTGAGAGTTTGTTCGCGTTCATCGTTTCCACCACCAAGACCAGCTCCACGTTGACGTCCAACAGCATCGATTTCATCGATGAAGATTAAACATGGTGCAGTCTCTTTTGCTTTTTTGAACATATCTCTAACACGTCCAGCACCAACACCAACAAACATTTCGACAAAGTCAGAACCGGAAATACTATAGAAAGGAACTCCTGCTTCACCAGCGACAGCTTTTGCTAATAAGGTTTTGCCTGTTCCTGGGTGGCCTACTAAAAGAATACCTTTTGGTAACTTGGCACCATATTTAGCAAATTTTTGAGGTTCTTTTAAATACTGTACGATTTCTTGCATTTCTGCTTTTTCTTCATCGCAACCAGCAACATCCGCAAAACGGACCTTGCTTGCATCAACTTTTCTTGCTCTGCTACGGTTAAATTCGAGTGCTTTATTATTTGCTCCACCAACACTAGCAGACAATCTAGAGAATAGGAAAATAGCAATTAAAATTGTTACACCTGCAATGATGATAGTTGGTCCCCATTGGTCAAACCAATTAACTTCAAAAGCATAATGATTTTCTAAATGAGCGTCTTTATATGTTTCTTTTGCACTAATGATTTCATCATTAAATAATTGGAAATAAGATGCGTGTGTTTTTGTTTCTTTGATTGTTCCATCATCATTAAATGTATAAACTTCGTATGAATGGTACCAGTGTTCTGGATCACAGTTAAATGTATAGGTTTTCTTATTGTTATTCGTCGCTTCTTCAACACATGTTCCAGTGATAGTAACAACAGTTTCTTTATCATATACTTCAGCAGTCAAAATCTTATATTTTGCTAATTGAGCGTCAATGTCGTTTGCATACCATGTTTCTCCGCCTTTTCTTGTTGATGAAACAATAATGGCGACAAAACCTGCAATTGCAGCAATCATCAAAATATATGGCAAAAGTAACATAAATATGTTTCTTTTTGGTGCTTGTTTATTTTCCATAGGCTTTCCTCTTTTCTAATATACTTTGTATAAATCTTAATTAACTAACTCGCAAATATAATTTGTGGTGTATTAAATCATATCAAACTTATTATAATTGTAAATGCAAAAAAGCATTTATTTGAGGCAGATACGCATAATTGATTTGTGATTGTCCTTAAATTCTTTGCGATAACGTGGGATGTAAATAATATTTCCTTTCGAATCTTTGATTACTGGCCATATGCTTCTCAAATGCATAGGCATCTTCCAATCTAGAAACAATCTTGAAACATTTACGTCGTAATTATTGATTCGATATTTATCTGTTTTTGAAGCTGGCTCAATCACGATTGGGTAGGATTCTAAAAATACATTTCTATCTTCGGCGCCCTTTGAAAAATCAATTTTTAAAAACTTATTCTCAACCTTGCCAGGCTTTTCTAATATTAATTTATAATTAATATTTTTATCAATAATTTTAATTTCACCATATTCTTGTACGTAACAAAAATCATTATTCAATTTAACGCTAATGTTTGCTTTATTAGATTCGAAATTTTTCCTAAACTGTTCTATTTGATTGAATGAAATTGGTAAAGCAACATTTTCTGCTTTCATTAATTCAAATAAAGCGTATGCGAAAACTTCTGGCTTAACATTTTTGGCTTTAGAAACCAAAATACAGTCATCTTTTTCAATTAAACCGAGTGCTTCCAACTTAATTAATTTAAGGTTTTTGTTATCGTCCTCGATTTTTTTCAAATATTCTTCACGTTCTTTTTGAGACAATTTCTCTATGATTGAATGTCGGATTTTGTTTCTTGTATAGTGATCAGTCAAATTTGAAACATCGATTGAATAAGGAATTTTGCTTTCGTCATCAAATTGTTGCAATTCTCTCTTAGTAAGGTCTAATAAAGGACGCAAAATTTTAATCCCTTTATTGAAACCTTGAGCAGAGATTCCGTAATAATTTACATAAGCTTTTCTTTGCTTTTGAATTAAGTAGCTTTCGATTAAATCATCTTGGTGATGAGCAACGAAAACTGCTTCCAAGGAATGTCTATCACAACATTGCTTAAAAAAGTCATATCTTAAATCCCTAGCCCACGCTTGAAAGTTGCCTTTAATAATATACTTATTTGCGTCTAAAACATGACATAGAATATTATGCTTTGCACAATATTCTTTAATAGCTTTCTCTTCGTCATCAGATTCTTTCCTTTTGTGGTAGTTTACATGAGCTACTTCAAAAGAAATTCCATTATCTAAAAGTATCTTAAATAACGCCATTGAGTCTGGTCCGAACGAACAAGCCAATAAATATTTTTTTGTTTTATCAACATTTATAACTTTTTTCATTATCATTACTCCAAAATTTCAAACATTAATTTGGCTTTTTCCTCAGTTGCATATTCAAAAATGTTTTTAACCAAATATTTGGCACATTTTGTATTACTTTTGATTGTTAAAATATCCCCAATTTTTACTAAAGATGAGGCTTTTGCAGGCTTTTCGTTAATTAAAACACGCCCTTTATCCACTATTTCTTTAGCAATTGTTCGTCTTTTTATGATTCTACTTACCTTAAGATACTTGTCTAATCGCATAACTTATTCTATCACTTTTTTACTATCAAAATTTTTATAAAGGTTATGAATAATTTCGACTAAAGTTTCAATTATCATAAACCAATTGGAATTTTTCTTAATTTTTATTTTTAAAATCTTCTGAATATAAGTAACTTGTATTTTGTCCAAAAACTCAGCAACAGCATTGAATAATTGGTTACCAATTCCATTTAAATTTGAGAATTTCTTTGATAAAACCAATTCTATGTTTTCCGGGAATTCCGATATTGATGTAAATTCTTCTCCTACTAGGAGAATGTCTACTTTTCTTTTGCGGAATAACAAAGAAACTTCATCTGGCAATCTTCCATAAATATTTCTAACTTTCTTTTTGATATCGTTTAAATCATTTAAAGAATCTGCGCTTTCAATTTCTTGATAAAGTTGAATTTTATCTTCTTTAGAAGCATACTCGCCAGGAATATAAGCATCTAAGCTCAATAGTTTAACTGGTTTTGGCGGAACGACGGGTTTGCCAGTATTTCTTTCTTCAATTACTTCGTTAAGCATTTTTAAATACAGATCTAATCCAATTGAATCAATAAATCCTGCTTGTTCCGGACCTAAGACATCTCCAGCACCTCTAATCATAAGATCTCTTTGAGCAATCTTATATCCGCTACCAAGTTCAGCAAAATCTTGTATAGCTTTTAAACGCTTGCTCGCAACTGCTGACATGTTTTTACCATCTCTAAAGAGAAGGTAAGCATAGGCAATTCTATCTCCTCTACCGACGCGTCCCTTAATTTGATAAAGCTGAGACAAACCAAAATGATCTGCATCTTCAACAATAATTAAATTTGCGTTAGGAATATCTATACCGTTTTCTATTATTGATGTAGCAACTAATACATTAATTTCACCAGCATAAAAACGCATCATAACATCTTCTATTTCGTCTTTCGACATTTGTCCATGCACATACGCTACGTTCGCATACGGAACTTTTTTAGATATATTAGCTGCAGATTGGGCAATTGTGCTTACTGTATTATGTACATAAAAAACTTGGCCATCTCTGTTAAGCTCGCGTTCAATTAGTTCCTTAACAACCTCGTCTTTATATGGAGCTACATATGTTTGAATTGTAGATCTACTAACTGGTGCGGTATTAATTTGGGACACTGGTCTCACACCCATTAAAGATAACTGCAATGTTCTTGGAATAGGCGTAGCACTTAGCGATAAAACATCTATATTATTTTTTAACTCTTTAATTTGTTCTTTTTGTTCAACTCCAAAACGCTGTTCTTCATCAACGACTAAAAGGCCTAAATCTTTAAAAGAAAAATCTTTACTCAATAGTCTGTGTGTACCTATCACTAAATGAATTTTTCCTTCTTTAATTTCTTTCATATATTGACGTTGCGTTTTACCGCTAACAAGTCTAGAAACTATTGCGATTTTTACACCATAATTTTGGAAACGTTCTAACGCTCTTTCGTAATGTTGTCTTGCTAAAAGTGTTGTTGGACATAAAAGTGCAGCTTGCTTACCACTCGAAATTGCTTTAAATATTGCTCTAAAAGCAACTTCGGTTTTGCCAAAACCAACGTCTCCACAAAGCAAACGATCCATTGCAACATCAGATTCCATATCCCTTTTAATTTCTTCTAAAGATTCTTTTTGATCAGCCGTCAATTCATACGGAAATTCGTTTTCAAATTGTTTTTGAATATCATCATCAAGTTGAAAGGCAAAGCCTTTAACTTGCGCTCTTTCTGAATAGAGTTGGTAAAGTCTATCCGCAAGCAAATTAACTCTTTCTTTTATTTTGGTTTTTGTCTTTTCCCAACTATTGGAATTTATATTGGAAAGCTTTGGCGCCGCTCCTTCTCTACCAGAATATTTTCTAACCAATCTGAATTGATTTAACGGAATTAACAAGGATGTTTCTCCGGCATAAATAATTTTTAGATAATCCCTATGAATTCCATCAGTTTCTATTGTTTCAATATCCTTAAATTGCCCGATTCCATAGTATTCGTGAACGACATAATCTCCCGGATTTAAATCTTCGTAATTTTTGAGAATGATTGACTCTCTAAATCTATTTAAAGAATTGTTACTTTTTGCTGTATAACCAAATAACTCTTTTGCAGTTAAAACAACTACTTTTTCTCCTGCAAATTCAAATCCTTCTTCCAGATTAAAAATAGATAAGGAAATCGCCTTTTTTGGAATGGATAAATTTCCTGTTTTTTGATAATCAAATTTTTCTTCTTTTAATATATTTTCAATAGTTTCAAATTGTTGTTTGTTGGCAACACAAATAACTACTTTTTCTTCTAAATCTAAATATGATTTAATGAGCTTTTTAATATCACTTAAATTTTTCCTATCAAACAAAATTGGATATATATCTAAAGCAAAATCTTCCGAGGTTTCTTTAAAAGGCTTTCCGTAAATCATTTTTTTTCCTTTAAAAACTTTTTCTAAAGGCTGATAAAGCTCTAAATGTGATAATAGTTCGCCATTTTTGCACAAATCTGCGAAATATTGGCGAGATTCTTTGTAGATATATTCTATTGTTGAATCAAATTGTGGCTTATTAGCGATATATGAAATATCTGGTTCAAAATATTCAAATAAAGATCCGACTTCTTCTTTTATAAATTGATAGTATTTGTATGTTCTTGGGTTATATGCTTGTTGAGTTATTTTTTCTTTATCAATTTCTGCAATTCTTTGTAAATTTTCGCGTGCTTGCCCATTTAAAAACTCTAGATCTTTTTCTAATTGAATATTGAATTTTTTATTGAAATTATTAATGTCATTAAAAGACATTAATAAATCGGTCGCTGGAATAATGGAAGCTTCCTTGATTTTGACTGAACTCGTTTGCGTCCCAATATCAAAGAAATTAATGTTTTCAACCTCGTTATCAAATAGCTCAATTCTAATAGGCTTAAGATAGTTTACCGAGAAAATATCAAGTATGTCTCCGCGTGAAGCGAACTGCATGCTTTGATCAATTTTATTTACACAAGAATAGCCAGATTTTACTAATTGTTCTTTAAATTCTTTTAAATTAATTTTGTCACCTGTTTTTACGTAGAGCGTATTTTTTATAAATTCGTTCTTTGTTGGCAATGGTGTAATTACGGATGAGGCATGTGTAACAACGATTTTGTTTTCGCTTTTACATAATTCATTAAGAACATACAGTCTTTGAGCAAGTAATTCTTTCGATGCTGTCAACAGTTCACATCGTAAAACATCATCGGAAGGATAAAGCAAAACGTTCTCGTTTCCAATTAATGAAGAAATTAAATTTGTAACTTTTTGAGCATTATATAAATTTGAACAAATAATCAAATATTTTCCTGGTTTTTTCGCAAAAATCCCTGCAAAAAGCAAGGAAACACCCAAGATATCGTTAACCACAAAACTCCCACTTTTAGAAAGTAGGTGGGTAGCAACATCGGTTTTTGATACTAATTTTAAAATGTCTTCATTCAAGTATTACCACCACCATTATATTTGCTCATCGCATTTTGAAAATTGTGATTAAGATATTCTCTTATCGCTAAAGTTGCTCTTTCTATAGCGCTATCAATTGCAATTTTTTCATCCCCAGAAGGTTTGCCTAAAACGTAATTAATTATGTCAAATGTAGGTTCTCCAATACCTACACGGATTCTTTTAATATTTGAGGTACCTAAGTTATCAATAATATTCTGCATTCCTTTTTGTCCACCGCTTGATCCATTTAGACGTAATCTTATATCTCCAGGTTTTATAGCCAAGTCATCATATATAACCAAAACGTCATCTAAGTTAATTTTGAAAAAATGAACTATTTCCTGAACTGCGGTTCCAGAAAGATTCATAAAAGTCATAGGTTTAAATAAAATGATATCTTCATCATCAAATTTAAACTTTGCATAGCAACCTTTAAAATCTTCATGATTAAAATCAACGTCTATCATATCTGCAAATTTATCAATTACTCTAAATCCACAGTTGTGACGTGTTAATTCGTATTCTTTTCCAGGATTTCCTAAACCAACAATTAGTTTCATAATACGTTTGTGATTATATCACATAACTATTAATTGTTGAACGAATGCTTTGTTATGTTAAAATAATTTTATGAAAAAATGTCCCATTGTAATTAGAGATGGATTAGTTGGTCTTGCCATAGGCACAGCAGTTATAATACCGGGCATTTCCGCAGGCGCAATTGCTTTAATTTTTGGGGCTTTTAATCGTCTTACAGGTGCAGTAAGTGGACTTTTCAAAAAGTTTTGGAGAAATTTACTCATTTTACTCCCTTTTGGAATTGGCGCCATTTTAGCTATTGCTGGTTTATACATTCCTTTTCAACTAGCTTTCGAGCATTGCTTAGTAGCAATAATTTGTTTATTTGCAGCCTTCGTTTTAGGAAGCATTCCTAGCATTTGTTTAGATATAAAAAACGAGAAGCCAAGAGCGCTTCAAATCGTTTTACTCGTTATAGGATTTATGGTAGCAGCTTCTATCGGTATTCTTTCAGTGTGTTTCGATTTTGATACTTCAATTAACAATATGTTTGCTGATCCACAATGGTACTTATTTATACTAGTCTTTGTTGTTGGGTTCGTTGCTTCAACAGGTCTTATTGTTCCAGGACTTTCTGGCTCGTTAATTCTATTAGTTATAGGTTTCTATAAACCTATTTTTGACTTACCAAGCAAGATTGTTCATTCTGAAAACATAGGTATTAGTCTTGGTTTACTCGGTTTATTTGCACTTGGTGTTTTAATCGGATTTGTTGTATTCAGTAAATTAATGAATGTTATGATTAATAAACACAAATTATCAACTTACTACACCGTAATTGGTTTCTTGGGAGGATCCCTTGTTTCAATTTTTGTAAATAGTAATATTTTCAATTACCTTTCTTCCACAGAAATTCAAGCAGCTCAAAACGGATTCTTGCTAGACAAAATTTTGTGTCCAATTTTCATATTGATTGGATTAGGTTTGTCCGCCCTCATTTTTATTTATCAATTTAAGAAATCGAAAGGTGAGTTAAATGCCGAGAACTAAAGAGCAATTTAATCAAATGAAACAAGAGAGAAGAGAAAGGCTTCTTGAATCTTCGTTAATTTTGTATTCTCTTTATGGAGAAAATTTCACCGTTGATCAAGTTGCCGAAATGTCCAAATGTTCGCATGGAATTATCTATCATTATTTCAAAAATACTGCAGAAATCACTGCAAAACTCTTAAATTCTTCAATTTATGCACAGTTAAAATCAACCCTAATTAAACCTTACAAAGGTGTTGTTGCAAAAGAAACAATTACTCAGATAATTCAGGTTCTTATTTCTGTCGAATCGTTTAAAGAGATTTGTTATGCAAACATCTTATTAAGCGAAAAGGGCAAAAACACATTAAGAAATGCTGTCTCGAACTTGATACAAAGAGGTCAATTAGAAGGAGACATCGCTGGCGGAGATCCAAATGAAATCACAAGTTGTTTATTCTATTTGCTCTCTGGGTATTACATACAAAAAATAACTAAGCCAAAAGAGAAGATAAGTAAACCATCATTTGATAATGTGATGGAATTATTTAGAAAGAAAAGATAGTAAAATGTACTATCTTTTCTTATTATTTATTTAATTTGTCGAATTCTTTAACTTTCTTATAAATGCCCTTTAAATTTGGAAACATTTTTTGATAGACATTATTGAATAGATAATCATACTTTTTATGATTTTCCATATTAGGTTTAAATTCTGTACTTTGATGAACCATTGCTTCTATTGCTTCATCGGCATTTTTGAATTCACCAGCAGCAATAAAGCCTGCCATTGCAACGCCTAACGAAGAGGTTTCGTATGTTTGAACTCTGCTAACTGGTAATCCAAAGATATCAGCTGTAATTTGGCAGATTGCATCACTTTGAGAACCGCCACCAGAAATTCTGATTCTTTCAACTTTATGATGTAAACGTTTCTTTTCAAATAATTCTAAGCCTTCTCTCAAACAATACGCGATTCCTTCAATAATTGCACGATAGAGGTGGATACGAGTGTGCACATCCGAAAAACCAATGATTGCTCCTTTTGCAAGAGGTCTTCTTAAACTTGCTCCCCAATATGGTTGTAATACTAATCCATCACATCCAGGAGCAATTTTTAACATTTCTTCATTCAAAATTTCTAAAGTTAGTTTGTTTTGAATTGATGCTTCAATTGATTCGTTTTGTCCAAATTCTTTAGAAAACCAATTTAACATCCAATATCCACGGTAAACTTGGACATCGAGATTGTAATATCCTTTAACAACTGAAGGATATGCAGGTAAAAATGGTTCTGCATCACTATATTTTTTAGAAGAAACTTCAATTGAACATGCAGTTCCGTAAGAAATTGAAGCCGTCTTTCCGTCCATTGCGCCAACACCTAAAGTTTCAGATGATTTGTCGCTGCCAGCAGAGAAAACTTTTAATCCAACAGGTAAACCTGTTTTCTTACTTGCCTCTAATGTGATTGTGCCCATTTCTTCTCCAACTGGAACAAGTTTACATAACATTCTTGTAGGAACACCGAAAATTTGTCCTTTTAGATGCTTGTCAGATTTATACCATTCGCGTTTTTTGAAATCGACTGGTACGTGTCCAGCTTGTGCTGCAGGAGAATCAACGTATTTATCAAGCAATTGCAAATTGATGAATGTAGAAATCATCATATATTTATCTGCTTTTTTCCAATTTTCAGGTTCGTTTTCTTGTAGCCAGACTGCCATCGATCTTCTTCTATTCATTTCGATAGTGTCGCTCATGCCGACAAGTTTAAATAAAAAGCGTGAAAAAGCAGGTAATTTTTCTTTACCTTCTGCTCTTCTTTCATCTAACCACAAGATTGCTGGTCTAATAACTTTGTTTTCTTTATCTAAAATAACAATAGAGTCTCTAAAGAAAGTAATTGTCATTCCTAAAATATCTTCAAACAACTCACGGTGTTCTTTGCAGAGTTGATTTGTCACTTCACACATACAATCGTAGTAGTAATAAGGATCTTGTTCTGCAAATCCTTGTTGCGGAGAGAAATAAGGTGGTTCATATTTCTTTTTATACAAACAAATTGTTTCACCTTTTTTGTTAAAAACTGATGCACGAACACTTTGTGTTCCAAAATCAATTGCGAGCATTAATGGTTCTTTCATATTGAGACCTACTTTCTTAAAAATATTACCACAACATTGTTCAATAAGACACTTTTAAAAGCATTGTTGAAACCGCTTATATTTCAAAAAATATTATTTTTTATTGCTTATAAGGGGTTAATTTTGATATTCTTTTCTTGCGAGTGTTCGCACTATACAAAATTTATTATTTTGCATCATATAGGAGGAAAATATGGCGAAACAATACGTTTATAACTTCAAGGATGCCTACGGTTTAGGCAAAGAACTCCTTGGAGGAAAAGGTGCTGGTCTTGCTGAAATGACACACATCGGTGTCCCAATTCCAGAAGGATTCACAGTCACCACAGAAGCATGCACACTTTATTATGAAAGTGGCAAAAATCTTCCAGCCAGCTTAGTAGAAGAAATCTATGCTGGTATCGCTAGAGTCGAAAAAGAAACAGGCAAAAACTTCGGCGGCGATACAAAACCTCTCCTCGTTTCAGTTCGTTCAGGCGCTCGTGTCTCTATGCCAGGTATGATGGATACAATCTTAAACTTAGGTTTAAATGACACAACAGTTGCTGCAATGATTAGAGAAACAGGTAACGAAAGATTTGCTTGGGATAGCTACCGTCGTTTCATCTTGATGTTCACAAACATTGCAAAAGGACATCCAAGAACAGACATGGACAAAATGCTTGATGATCTCAAGGTTTCTAGAGGTTACAAACTTGACACAGAAGTCACAGCAGAAGAATTAAAGGAATTAGTTGCTAAATACAAAGATTACTATAAAGCAACATTTGGTGAAGACTTCCCATCAGATCCAAAAGTTCAATTAATTGAAGCTGTTACAGCTGTCTTCCGTTCATGGGATAACCCACGTGCAAACGTTTATCGTATGCAATACTCAATTCCATATTCATGGGGAACAGCCGTTAACGTTCAATCAATGGCATTCGGTAACAAAGGTGAGACATCTGGTACAGGCGTTGCCTTCTCAAGAAACGCTGCTACTGGTGAAAAGGCTATTTCAGCTGAATACTTACCAAACGCACAAGGTGAAGACGTTGTTGCCGGTATTCGTACACCACTTCACATCGACGAATTAAAGAGACGTATGCCTGATGTCTATAGACAATTCGAAGAAACAATTAAGAAAATGGAACTCCACTATCGCGATATGCAAGATATGGAATTCACAGTTGAAGAAGGAAAATTATACTTCTTACAAACACGTTCAGGCAAACGTACACCAGCCGCTGCCTTAAAGATGGCTTGCGACATGGTTGACGAAGGTTTAATTACTGAAAAAGAAGCTGTATTAAGAATTGATCCAGTTTCATTCGATAAGCTCTTATTACCAAACTTTGATAAAGATGAATTAGCCGCTGCTGACAAGGATCGTAAGATTGCCGAAGGCAACCCAGCAGGTCCAGGTGCTGGCACAGGTAAATTAGCATTCACAGCTGAAGAAGCTGAAGCAAGACACAATGCAGGTGAAAAAGTCATCTTAGTCCGTGCAGAAACATCACCAGAAGACTTAATCGGTATGATTGCTTCTGAAGGTATCTTAACAATGCGCGGTGGCATGACATCACACGCTGCTGTCGTTGCTCGTGGTATGGGTAAATGCTGTGTCACAGGTTGCGCAGCTGCACTCATTGACGAAGAAGCAAAGACACTTACCATTAATGGTAAAGTCTACGGTCCAAACGATGTTATCTCACTCGATGGTTCCACCGGTAAAGTCTATGTTGGCGATATTAAGAAAGTCGCACCAGACCTTTCAAGTGGTAACTTTGGCAGATTAATGGGTTGGGTCGATGCTGCTAGAACATTAAAAGTTCGTACAAATGCAGATACTCCAAGAGATGCTCACCAAGCTAGAGTCTTTGGTGCAGAAGGTATTGGCCTCTGCCGTACAGAACACATGTTCTTTGATAAAGATAAAATCTTCCACTTCCGTAAGATGATTCTTGCAGAAACAAAAGAAGAAAGAGTCGCAGCATTAGCACCAATCGAAGAATTACAACAAAAAGACTTCGAAGGTATTTATGAAGAAATGGGCTCACTCAATGTAAATGTTCGTTTACTTGATCCACCACTACACGAATTCCTTCCACAAGAAGAAGACAAGATTGAAGAACTTGCTAAAGCAACAGGTCACACAGTCGAATTCATTAAGAAACGTATCGATGATCTCCACGAATTCAACCCAATGATGGGTCACCGTGGTTGCCGTCTTGCAGTTTCTTACCCAGAAATCTGTGTCATGCAAACTTCCGCAATTATCAAAGCTGCAATCAACGTTTCAAAGAAACTCAATATTAAGATTGAACCAGAAATCATGGTACCACTCGTACTTGAAATCAAGGAACTTCAATTCGTTAAGAAGACAATCTGTGAAACAGCAGACAAGATTATTAAAGAAGCTGGCGTTAACATGAAATATCATGTTGGTACCATGATTGAAATCCCGAGAGCTGCTCTCCTTTCAGACGAAATTGCTAAAGAAGCAGAATTCTTCTCATTCGGTACAAACGACTTAACACAAATGACATTTGGATTCAGCCGTGATGACGCTACAAAATTCTTACCAGATTACTACAGCAACAAGATTCTCGAAGAGGATCCATTTAAAACACTCGATCAAAAAGGTGTTGGCAAACTTGTTAAGATGTCCGTTCAACAAGGACGTGCTACAAGACCAGATCTCCATATCGGTGTCTGTGGTGAAACTGGTGGCGAACCAAACTCAATCGACTTCTACCACAATGCAGGACTCGATTATGTCTCGTGTTCACCATTCCGTGTTCCAGTTGCACGTTTAGCTGCTGCTCAAGCTGCAATTAGAGCAAAAAATAGAAAATAAGTTTCTAATCATTAAAGGTGCTTCTCGAAAGAGGAGCATCTTTTTTTATATAAAAAAGAGGCGCTCAATGACAAGTTGATTTGCGCCCCATATATCAAAAGAATGTTGCCTACTCGGGAGTGTATTCCCAAACAACAGGACATTTCGTTGAATTCCAACGTTCGTTCCATGTCGAAGGTGCTTCAGTACGTTCGCAGTATATTGTCAAAGAAGTACATCCAAAGAAAACATCATCTTCAACAACAGTAACTTCCTTAGGTATGAAAATTGATTTTAATGTAGTGCATTGGCAAAATGAATTTGAACCAATTTTAGTAACTGAGGTAGGAATATTAATATTTTTTAGTTTAAAGCAACGGTAAAAGCATTTAAATGGTATGGTTTTAACATAGTTTGAAAGAATCTCGACGTTTTCAAGCGTTGCACACCCAAAGAATACGGAATAGCCAAGAAATGTTACTGAAGATGGAATTGTTACCGATTTTAAACGAATACAACGATGAAAAGCATCATCTTCAATTCTTGTAACAGTTTCAGGAATATCAATAGATTCTAGATAATAACAATTGATGAAGCTTGATATTCCGATTGTGCTGACTCCATTTGGAATGAAGGATTTGTTACAACCAAGTATAAGGGTCTGCTTATTTGTATTAATTAAGCAATTACAGTTATCTCGACTATCGAAATGTTCGTTTGATGGATCAACTTTAATTTCTTCGAGATTTGAACAGCCAGTAAAAGCTAGTGAGCCAATTGTTTCAACTAATGCAGGAATGAATAGTTTTTTCAACGATGTACAATAGTAAAACGAACTACTCCCTATCGTTGTAAGATTACTTGAAAATTCCAAATTAGATAAGGAGGTGCAGTTATAAAATGCGCCAGCTTCAATTGTTGTAAGATTATCAGAAAATTTGACTGAAGTAATATTAGAACAACTCCAAAATGCGCTATTAACAATTTTGCTTATAGTATTACCAAAGGAGATAGATGTAATAGAAGGGTTACTATCACATTTAACATTAGCCATATTGGCAACCATCATCACAAAATTTCCAGGGTTTTCGTAAAGATGGGAGGTTTCGTTATTCACAGTTCCATCTCCCCAATCAATGCTCAAATTTGTCCCTTCAGCAGAAGTAATAGAATCAAATTTGAATTCAAAACTGTTTTTCATATATAATTCGAAAACTGTTGTTGTTGTTGGATTTGCATCAGTGTTAAAAGTCGCAAAATATATTTGATCAGAATGAACTTCTTCTAAATTCTTATCCCATCCAGCAAAAGAATAATTACAAAATTCGTTTCCTCCTTTTGCTGGTGTTTGTCCATTATATGTCGGTTTGCTTCCTTCCCTGACATTTGTATCAACTTCTAAAATTGAACCATCATAATTTTTCCATGTAACTGTGTAACTTTTTTCGTTACAACCGCTTAAAAATGATGCACACATAAAAGGTGCTAATACATAAATAAATTTTCTCATAACAGTATTTTTTCTCATAAATCTCTCCTTGTTTACTTATCGAATTTTTTCTCGTTAGCCTTATTCAATGCTGAAGAATTAAACCGCAAATTTCCTTCATTATCAACATAGCCCGATTCAACATCGTTTATAATTATCACATAATCGTCCGTTATATAACCGGTTTGCTCGTGATTGATATAAATATCACCTCTGTCTGATAAAGAGCCGAATTTATACCCTTCTTTAGCATACATATCTCCACTTGGAGCGATAAATCCAGATAGCTCCTTGTCAATGTAGATACTTTTGCCCCAACTATTTACTGCAATCATTTCTTTAATGGTGCTTCTTTCTTAGCTTTAGCTCTATTTTTAATAATGTGTGAATAACCTGGCTTATTTTCTTGTCTTGCTCTAGCAATAACAAGTTCATTCTGCTTAACATCTTTTGTTACAGTTGATCCTACAGCAATAAATGCATCATCTTCAACAGTAACTAGGGCAATTAAGATTGAACCAGAGCCAACAAATACATTATTCCTATAGATGTTCTCGATTTATTGTATCCATCATAGTTTGCGGTAATTGTTCCGCAACCAATGTTTGTTTTTTTCGCCAATTTCGCAATCGCCAAGATATGTTAAGTGAGCTGCTTTTGCTCCTTTATGCATATGGGCGCCTTTTAATTCAACAAAGTTGCCTGCCTTGGAATCTTCTTCAACAAAAGCTTCACCTCTCATGCGACAGAATGGACCAATGTGGTTATTATTTCCAAAAGTGATTTCGTGTGTGTGCCTTTTCCGGCAGCTAATATAATTGCGAATCGATTCATTTTAGTGTTCTCGTGAGATATACTTCGTATCCTTCTTTCTCATATTTTTTATATAAACGTTTTGCAAATGCGTGATCTGTTGTAAGTCCATAAACGGTAGAACCACTTCCAGACATTAAAACCATTTTCATGCCATCACGTTTCAACATATCTTTTATATCTTGAATCTCAGGCAACATTTCAATTGAGGCTTTTTCAAGCGAATTGAACATAGCGTTGCCTAGCGCCTCGTCGTCGCCTTTTCTTAATGCTTCAACAACTAAATCAGCATTCCCATGATCTAATTCCATTGTGTCTGCTTTTTCAAAAACGTGTTTAGTAGAAAGACCTGTTTGAGGTTTGATAATTATTACAAAATATTGGTGTTTTAAAGGGATTTCTGAAATTTTTTCACCAATTCCTTCTACTAAAGCCGGTTTATTAATTAAGCAAAAAGGAACATCGGCGCCTAAGCTTTTCGCGATAGAATTCATTTCTTCGTTGCTAATTTTAAGTTTCAACAATTTGTTAAAAGCTTTCAAGATTGCTGCTGCATTGGATGAACCGCCACCTAAACCAGCAGAAATAGGAATTTCTTTATGAACGGAAATATTATAATTTTGTTTAAAACGATAAATGCTTCTTAATTTTTGTATTGTTAAGTTAATTAAATTGTATTTTGTTTCCTGCAAACTAACATGGTCACATGTTACATAGTTATCAATAAAATATGGGGAACTTTCGATTTCGATTAAATCATGCAACTCTAAAGGAAGCATAACCATTCTCATCTCATGATACCCATCTTCTCTTTTCGAAAGGACATCTAAGAATATATTAATTTTTGCATATGCGTTTACAAACATAACTACCTCTACATTATTTTAGATATGAAGTCTTTTGACTTCAATACATTTAATAAATTAATATAGTCATTTATATCTAATTGTTCCGGTCTTAAATTTGTATCTAAATTCAACTGAGCAATAATCTTTTCGGATTCATCTTTATTACCAAGTATATTGGTTAAACAATTTAAAATTGTTTTTCTGCGATAAACGAACATTTTATTCATCAAATTCAAAAGTACTTTGTTGTCTGGATTTTTTATATTTTCATTCAAAGTAATTGAAAAATATGCTGAATCAACATGAGGAACTGGGGTAAAACAATTTCTATTAACAATTTTTCCTGCAGAAACATTTCCTACATATTTCATAAACATTGATAAAGGAGATATTTCCTTTTTGTTATTAAACTTCTGATAAACCTCTTTTTGAACCATGAAAACGGCTTTAGTTAAATGCAAAGCATTTAATAAAACGTATTCGATAATTCCTGAGGTAATATAATAAGGTAAATTTCCTACAATTTTCGTGTACTTATTCAAATCGGATTTCAAAATATTTTCTCTTTTAATTTCTATGTTTGCCTTATTTTCAAATTTTTGCGATAAAGCATATATCATCCGTTCGTCGACATCAATTAATGTTGTTTTCGAATTTTTCTGAGCCAAAAAATAAGATAACGATCCTAAGCCGGCGCCAATTTCTAAAACTTCATCGCTCTCGTTAATTTCTAGCAAATTAACAATTTGTTCTGCGACGTCAGGAACAATAAGAAAATTTTGACCTAGCGATTTATTAGCTAAATATTTATACGTTTTTATATCTTCGAAATAGTCTTTTTTATTCATTTAATATTTTTCCAATTTCTTCTTTAGTTATGCCTTGAGAATTTAATCTTTTAAGTAGCGTTTTAGCGTTGCCGAATCCTAAATTGAGCTTGTGGCAAACATAATTTCTTTTCTCGAAAGAGTCATCGGTTCCAGACAATCCTAAATCGTATAAATCCGACATCGTTATTATATCAAATTTATTAACTTTGTTAATAAATTTGTTTTCTAACGCCCTAAAAATTTCGTCCATGTCACACTCTGCAACACCAACTTTTCCGTTTCTGATTGCATGAGATTTTTCGATAAAACAATGAACTAAGTTAGGTATGTTTTGGTCTAATACATCTCTTATCCTTTTTCCTGGCGAATCTGGGTCGGTTAAAACAATAATTTCCTTATTTTTAGAGGCTTCCTTCAAATAAGATATTGTTTCAAAAGGAATATCAGATCCGTTAGTTGTAACAAATTCGGCGTCAATAAAATTTGAAAGCAAAGCTACATCACTTTTACCTTCCACAACTATTATTCCGTTTATTTGTTTTTTCATATTCCAAAAACTCGACAGAAATTTTCTGTAGTATCTTTTTCTATTTGATCAGGGGTCTCATTTCTTAACAATGCTGCATTATCTCTAATGTGTTTTAAATACATTGAGTGATTTGGTTTACCGCGATGTGGTTCTGGTGTTAAATAAGGAGCGTCTGTTTCTAACATATAATTTTTACTATTTACAGTTCTTAATACTTCTTTAACTTTTACTGAATTTTTAAATGTTGATGTGCCGCCAAATCCAAGGCAATATCCTAATTTTACAAGTTCCTTTGCGATTTCAACAGAACTTGAAAAACAGTGAATAACACCCTTTTTATTAACCGGATGTTCTTTTAATATTTTTACTAAATCTTCATAAGCATCACGACAATGAATTGATACTGGGAGATTATACTTATTTGCTAGTCCGATTTGATATATAAAATACTCTCTTTGAGAGTATTTTGCATTCTCTTCCTTATCCCAATAATAATCTAATCCAATCTCGCCAATTGCAATCACTTTTTTGTTTGATAAAAGTTCTTCTATTTTATTAAAATCTTCCTTTTTTGCGTTTTTAACTTCTGCTGGAATAATACCTACAGCAGCATACACGTTTTCAAATTTTTCAGCGATTGCCAAAGCTTGTTCTGAGCTTTTTAAATCATATCCAACCACTAACAAAACATTTATGCCGTGTTCGTTGGATTTCTTGACGTAATCTTTTGGATTGTTTATATACATGTCATCGTTAATATGACAATGTGAATCAATTAACATATTATTTACCTACACAGAAACGAGAAAAAATTTCGTCACTTAAATCGTTTTTATTACTTTCACCTAAAAGTTCTAAAGCTTTATTATAAGCACACAAAATACTTGTTGAGATTAAATCTATTGGTTGATCTGATTTCGCATCATCTATTGCATTGCTAAGATTAAAAACTATACTTTTCAAGATTCCAAGTTGTCTTGTATTGTTAAACGAAGGTTTTAATTCAAGCTCTCCAATGCACATTGTTTCTTTAATTTTAGAAATTAAAGGATTTATATCATTATTCAATGCTGAAATATAAAGATAATTTTTTTCCTTATTGTTTATTAAATCAGCTTTGTTGTAAACAATAATGTGCTTTTTGTCTTTGACAAAAGAATATAAATCTTTATCTAATCCAGTGTTATCAACAACAAACAATATTAAATCTGCGTTTTCGACTGCTGCTTTAGCTTTATCTATGCCAATTTGTTCAATAACATCTTCAGATTCGTGCAATCCTGCAGTATCGAAAAGATGAACAGGAACTCCTTCAATAGAGAATTCGCCTTCAACAATATCTCTTGTTGTACCAGCAATAGGAGTAACTATAGCTTTGTCTTCCTTCAAGAAAGCATTTAACAATGAAGATTTACCAACATTTGGCTTTCCAACAATAGCAATTTTTATTCCGTCACGATAAATCTTATCCTTCTCACCTTTTTCAATGAGGGCATTCAATTTATTAATTATATTTGTACACACAGTAACAACTTTTTCTTTTGAGACTTCTTCAATATCTTCGTATTCAGGATAATCAATATTTACCTCAATTGAGGCTAAAATCTCTGCAATTCCCTCTTTAATTGGCTTAAATAGAGCAGAATTTTCGCCTTTTAACGCAAGCATAGATAAATCCTTAGATTCTTCAGTGGTTGCGTTAATCATGTCGTTTATAGCCTCGGCTTGGACAAGGTCAATCTTTCCGTGTAAGTAAGCTCTAGATGAAAATTCACCATGTCCAGCAAGTCTTGCTCCATTCTTTAAAAGAACTTTAATAATTTGATCAGCTATTAACGGTGAGCCATGGCAAATTATTTCAACTGAGTTCTCACCAGTAAAACTATGGGGGTTAACATAGGTCAATAAAATAACTTGATCTATTTCTTTTCCACCATCAACAATGTAGCCGTAATGTATTTCTCTTGTTTTACATGAGGTTATATTTTTAGTGAACACTTTACTAACAACGTCAAAACAAGCATCACCAGATAAACGAATTATGGCTAATGCTGATTTGATGGGCGCTGTTGCTAAAGCTACAATTGTATCGAACATAATTTATAAGAAAAATAGAGTTATAAAACTCTATTAATCAACGAATTTAATTGTGACAGCACGACGACGTCCTTCGCCAGATGATTCTGTCTTGATATTGTTGAAATTTGCTAATGCATTGTGAACAACTCTTCTCTCATCACTTGGCATTGGATCAAGTGTTGCGTCTTGATGTGTCTTTTGAACTTCCTTGGCTGTTTTGCGAGCGATAAATGCAACACGTGAATATTTGTTGTCTTTATAGTCACCAACATCAAGAAGGATTCTAATACGACGGCAGAATTTGCCGCTTACTGCTAAACGAACAATTTCGTTCAAAGCTTGTAATGTAACACCATTTTTCCCTATTAATATAGGATTGTGGTCAGAATTAATTTCAACACGAATTATATCGTCTTCGAGTGATGGTTTTGTGGTTACATTACCAATACCTAAAGATTCAATAACGTTTTTGATATATGATTCTGTAAATTCGATGATATCTGTGGTTTCGTAAACATTAATTATTGCTTTTTTACTAAATAAACCTTTTTTCTCATCAACTACAGTGAAGATAACATTATCTTTATCAAGACCTAAATCTTGAGCAGCTAATTCAATTGCATCTTCAACTGTTTTTGCACTGAATTCTTTCATTTATTTTCTCCTAATTTAATTACGTTTTGTATTAACTATTTTTTGAGTTATCAAAGATAACGCAAGTGAAATAACAGCACCAACTAACCAGTAAACACCCATTGCTGCAGGTAGTGTAAAGCCCATGATAATAATCATAATGAGCATAACCCAGCTAATGATATTTGCTGTTCTATTTGATGATTTTTGTGCAGGATTAACACCCAAGCGTGCGACCTTTTTGGTTTTTGCTTTTGTAATCCATTGAGGAATCTTCATAGATAAGAATTGGGCTACAGACATAAGAACAAATAAGATTAATGCTGTCCACCAACCATACATATTTGAAGGCATTCCATCAAAATTCTTTAAAGCATCTAAAATCGATGTTGAAAGATTGAGATTTAAGAATCTACCTGTTGAAAGAACAGCAGATCCTGTCATAGCACCCCAAACACCAATAAATATTGGGAATTGAATGAGAATTGTAAGAAGCGAAGATAACGGATTAACTCCATGTTTTTTATAAAGCTTCATTTGTTCTTCAGCCATACGTTGTTTTTCTGATTGATTTGTATTGCTGTTTGGATATTTAGCTTGAATCTTAGCTAATTCTGGTTGTAAAGATTGCATCTTTTGTTGTGATAATGTGGATTTGAATGTTAATCCAAAGATTACCAATCTGACAATAAGAGTGACAACTAATAAAGATAAAAGTTGTGGCCAACCTTGTTGCATTGCCCCATCATAGTTTCCACCAGCAAAAGCTTTAGCTAAAACATCTGTTAAAGCTGCTACTGGCCAAACAATCAAACCTGAAATTGGACCTCTGCTCCATGCATAACCCCAGTCCTTAGATTTGATAGAAATTGAAACGCCATCTTGGCCATAATTTCCGTAATTGTAATCGTCGATCGCGATACAAGATTTTGTATTAGCAACCGCATTATTTAATGTGCTCTTATAGATTTCAAAGAAATCTCTAGTAGGACAATTTTCAATACCAATTTCTAAGGCAATTTCTCCGTTGAATTTTTCAAGGTCTTCAAACATTTCTGGCCAGGTTTCATCGTTGTTTCCGTTAAAATGGCCACCGAATTTTTTCCAACCATATTCAACTAAAGCACCTTCACTAATTCCTTTTTCAACATTTCTGCTTCTTGTTAATTCAGATGCTTTTACTGTCTTAATATCAATAGGATTTGTTGGATATTTATCGTTCCAAGTATTAATTGAATTGTTAATTACCCAATTGTCTACAGCGACAAAATATTTTTGTGTCGGGATAGGCAAAGATCTGCCTTTTGCTGTAGATAAAATGTCTGAAAGTTTGCTGAATGCATACCATTCATTAACCTTTTCTTTTCCCTCTTCTACTTCAGTAGCTTTTGTTTTCCAATAAAAGCCTGTATCCTTTGCAACGACAACTCTTCTCCAAAGATTATTGTTGTCTGCGTCAACTTTTTCAATTGTTATATTGTATGCTGAAGTATCAATACCACCAACTTTGTTGGCCTCTTCTTCAGAATCGAAATATTCAGATACGCCTGGTTCGTAAGCAAAAAGCATTCTGCACTTCTCAAGGTTTGTACACATATTATTTGTACATCCTGATGAAAGCACAGCAGTCATAAGTAATATTCCACCAGCTAATGTTAATTTAGTCGATTTTTTCACTATTTTATTCTCACTTTGCTTAATAATTCGATAATATCGGCACGTACTTGTTCAAAATTTCCGATATCGTAGTTTTTTCGAGCTATCAATATAATATCTAAACTTTGTTTAAAATCGTATTCTTTTGCTAATATAGCTCGAATTTGTCGTCTCATTTTATTTCTGACGACCGCGGTTCCGCTCTTGGTTGGAATAGAAATTCCAACACGAGCATAACCAAAATTGTTGTTTAGAAAGTATAAAGTCAATGTTGATGATCTAACTAAAGATCCTTCATTAATGACTTTTTGAAACTCGTCATGTTTTTTAACGCGGTTCAAAACTTTCATGTTTAAATTAGGCAGTTAATTTAGCTCTGCCTTTTGCACGACGGGCTGCTAAAACCTTGCGTCCGTTCTTTGAAGCCATTCTTGCACGGAATCCGTGGACATTACGTCTATGTGTCTTACTTGGTTGATATGTTCTTTTCATACTTTATCTCGTATTATCTAGTTGTATCCCGGCTGAACTAGACAAACCTTTCTTTCTCCGG
>CALEHV010000053.1 GCA_937876465.1 uncultured Bacillota bacterium
ACTCATATCCCTCTCAAGGATACATTCAAGGGTTCGAATCCCTTATGGGTCACCATTAAAGAACAATAGGTTTGATACAATATCGTATCGAGCCTTTTTTATTTTCTGCAGTATTCATATTTACAAACATCGATGTGAGAATGTATTATATTGATGTATATCGATATGAGAGGTTTTGATTATGGATTTAAAGAAGTATGCAAATATGTTCAAAGCAATTGGGGATGAAACGAGATTATTCATTTTGAAAGAATTAATTAATACTAAAGAATTATGCGCTTGTAAATTATTAGAAAAAGTAGAATGTAACCAATCAACCTTGTCTCATCATATGAAAATATTAACTGATAGTGAATTGGTAGTTGCTAGAAAAGATTGGAAATGGGTTCATTATTCAATTGATAAAGATAAAATTGAAATGTTAAAAAGTTATTTAAATTAGGTGGAACTATGGAATATACATTGGATGAAAAATATAAGCTTATAAAAGAAGAAGCCTTAAAAAACAAAAGCAAGAATCCTATAGAAATTGCAAAGTCAATTATGCATAAGGATTTTGTTAATATTCATGGACCGGAGCATCATTTCCTTGATGGAGCATCGTTTATGGTTGCTTACAAAAACAGTGGTGGAGATATCGATCTTGATAAAGCGATTGATATCCTAGCGGAAAGAACAAGCAAAATGCCAGGAGCCATGTGTGGCTATTGGGGAATGTGTGGTTCTGTTGCGTCTGTTGCGGCAGTATTGGCCATTATCCACGAAGTCGGCCCTTTGAGCTCCACGCCTTATTATGGAGATGACATGGAATTCACCTCTTCCGTCATCAAGAAGATGAGTGAAATAGGGGGGCCTAGATGCTGCAAAAGAAATGCTTTCTTATCTTTAAGTAGTGGAGTTAGATTTGTTAAAGAGAGATATGATGTTGAAATGGAATTAGATGAAATTGAGTGTGAGTTTTCTTCATGGAACAAGCAGTGCATTGGAACTAGATGCCCATTTCATAAGTGAGTATAAGAATGAGATAACAATCCATTAACAATAAGACCATCAGAAATGGTGGTTTCTGGTTTTCTAAATCCTTTATATATATATATATATATATATGTAAAAAGAGGGTGTTGCGTGATTTCGCTAAGCGTTGCGTTGTATTAAAACACTAAAACCCTGCCATAGAAAAAATACACGACACTTTATTAAAGAAGTCGTGTTTTTTTGTAATTAGAGAATGAATCTGAAATTTAACAAAGTTATTGCATTAAGCGTATAATAAAAATGAGGTAAAAAATATGAATATTCCTGAGATGCCAATTTTTGCA
>CALEHV010000054.1 GCA_937876465.1 uncultured Bacillota bacterium
TTTCATAGAAAAAGGTACCCCTTTCCTAATGTCTAGGATTTGGGGTACCTTTCAATTACCAGTGTTTTTTTGTTGTGATTTATTCGACTCCGGTGAAATCCCAATCTTTATGATTTTCCTTAATCATGTTAAGAGCATCAGCATATAATTTTTCTTCAATTTTTGCTCTGCTCTTTAGAGATCTTTTTAATGCTTTTGGCTTACGGCTACTAGCAAATTGAACTTCACCAATAGATTCATCTAACATACCAGCAATTAAGATATATGCACGAATCGATTCCATTGATAAGTCGTTTGAAATAAAACGTCTAATTTCGTCTCCGACTTCATCGTCGTAATATTTCTTAGCATCCTCTAATTTCATAGTAAGAATGTTGATGTAAACCTTTTGAGCGATCAATCTATTTTTTGTTGTAGAAGATATCTTATCCGGACATTCAATCATCTTATCAATGAGTTTTAATGCTGAGTTATAGTCTTGCTTGGCAAGATAATCATAAACGGTCATTAAGTTAAGAGAAGCTGTAAAATCTGTTACTTCATCAAAGACTTTAATATCTCCAATTTCTTTTCCTTCCCTTTGAAGGTTTTCAATTCTCATTAATTCGTTGTAAGCTTCTACATTAACTGGCTTAGAAATTAAAGTTAAACGATATCCATCAGTCATACTGTCGAGTTTAACTGGAATAAAGTTATATAAAGCCATCATAGATGCAATGCCGACAATGATGATTGCAGCGGTTCCTAACCAAATCAACGGAGAATGTGTATCTGTTTTTAATGGAGAACCAACACTGTAAATAACAATACAGATAATTAATTCTAATAAGTACATTAATAAAGGTAACCAAACATACATTTTTGGACTTGGTTTATCTTTCTTTGGAGCCAAAACAGTTTCGCCTGTTAATCCGTTAAAGTCTCTGAATTGAAATTTGACTTTTCCGTTTTCAGACTTATACCAGCACATACCTAAGACATTAAATGAAACAATTGAATATCCTCCAATTTTTCCACCAAGTACATGTCCAACTTCTAGTCCAAATGCATTAATTAAAATTCCAACAACAATAACGATTAGTGAGAAAATTAATGGATGTAATCCATTGGTAAAAGCATCTCTATACTTTTCAACCATGTCTTTAACAACTGTAAATCCTAAAATGAATGCTAAAGCAATCATTAAAACATAAACAATTATGCTTGCTACATCTTCTTTTTTCATATTTATCTCCCTTCTTGAAGAGCACTTGTTAATAAACAAGCAAGTTCTTCTTTATTTAGTGATTTGATTGATGAAGCGCCAATCAAACGTGTGCCATTCTTCGTCATCATTTCAACTAATAATGGGATGTCTTTAGAACCTAAGCCTAATTCTTCAAGTGAAGTAGGCATTCCAATCTTTTTAAAATAGTTTTTTAAAGATTGTATACCCATTTTAGCACTTTCTTCTTTGCTAACAAGATTTACATCAAAGACATCTTTTGCAAATTTAACAAATTTATCTAAATCATATTTATAAACATAATTCATCCATGCAGGAATAAGAACTGATAATCCTGCACCATGAGCTATGCTTGTGGAGTATGCACTAAAACAATGCTCCATACCATGTATTGGCATTTGTTTAGTTTTTCCTAATCCAGATAGATCATTATGTGAATATGAACCATTTAGCATCATCGCTGCTCTTGCATCGTAATTTTGTGGTTCTTTTATGCAAATATCCCCGCAAATCACAGTGTTTTTAATAATTGATAAGGCTATATCGTCCGAAAATTCATATTCAAAACTTGGACTAAAATAACGTTCCAATGAATGTGAAATTATATCAACAATTCCACAACCTGTTTGATATTTATCTACTGAATAAGTTAATTCAGGATTCATAACTGCAAAGACAGGTCTAATTAAATCAGAATTGAATCCTTGCTTGATACCTAATTCATCATTTGAAATAACACACGAACTCGATAGTTCAGATCCGCTTGCTGCCAATGTTAGAACTACTCCAATTGGCAATGCCTTCTTTGGTTCAACTTTGTGCATATTGAAGTCAAAAGGATTACCTTCATAGAAAACTCCAACTGCAATTGCTTTGGCTGCATCAATAACTGATCCTCCGCCCAAAGCTAATATAAAATCTATATTTTTCTCTTTGCAGAGCGAGATTCCTTCAATAACAGAATTGTTGGAAGGATTTGGACGAATGCCTGATAATTCAGCAAAGTAAAAATTGTTTTTTGTTAGAATATCAACAACCTTATCGTATAATCCAATTTTCTTGATCGAACCTTTTCCGTAAACGATTAAGATTCTTTTTGCGTTAAATTCCTTAAGAATTTCACCCAAAAGATTTTCTTTGTTTTTTCCAAAGAATATTTTGGTTGGAGAAACAAAATCAAAATCTATCATTATTGACCTCTAAATTCTTTTGAATAGAAATTAATAAAATAGTCCCAAATTAAGAATAATCTCTTTTGTAAAACTACTTGTCTTTCTTTACGCTTATTATTTATCCAATACATGCATTCTTTAGCAAATATTGTTCCAATATATCTAGTGATATATGCAACATCAAATTGATGCACTTTTTCTGTGCTCATAATCATTTTGATGTGAGCAAGAGTTCTTTGATAAAAATAAGAATATAAAAATTCAATTAATTTATCAGAAGCGAATGAACTAGCAACAGCATATAGGAAGGAATAATTGTTGTTTATATAAGCAATCAAAGGTCTAATGATTGAATCAAAATTATCTGGTTGAACTCCATATCCAACTCTTTCTTTAAGAAACATTGATTCAATAACATCAGCTATATCTCTATAGTGATAATAAAAAGTTTGACGATTAGATTTGATAGCATCGCAAAGCATTACCACATTGATTTCATCAAGTGACTTTTCTTTCATTAATTGTCTTAAACCTTCTCTATATTTTGTTTCTATTTTCATAATTTACAAAGTTCTGAGCTGATTGCTGATCCTAATTTTGCATTATTCAAAACAAGCTTGATATTTGATTCTAAAGAATCACCACCTGTTAATTCAACAATTGTCTTTAATAAGAATGGTGTAACGTCTTTGCCTTTAACTCCGGCTTCATCAGCCATCTTAAGAGCTTTTTCAATAGCGTCGTTAATAACTTTAGTATCCATAGCAAATTCTTCTGGAATTGGATTTGCAACTAAAATACCTCCATCAAGATGGGAGTCTCTTTTTGCCTTAATAATTTCAGCAATCTCTTTTGGAGAATTGACAACATTTTCCATCTTAATTCCTGAATGTCTTGTATAGAAATCTGCAAATTCGTCTGTTCCATAGCTAAGTACTGGAACGCCTTTAGTCTCTAAAATTTCTAAAGTTAAATTTAAATCAAGAATTGCTTTTACACCTGCAGAAACAACTGTGACATTTGTTTTACCAAGTTCTTCTAAATCTGCAGAAATATCAAATGTTTCTTGAGCGCCTCTATGTGCTCCGCCAACACCACCTGTAACAAATACTTCAATACCTGCTTGAGCAGCCAAAATCATAGTTGCTGCAACAGTTGTAGCACCCCATAATTTTTTAGCGTAAATAATTGGAAGATCTCTACGAGATGCTTTTCTAATTCCTTTACGTTTACCAAATTCTTCAATTTCTTCTGGAGACATACCAATAATTGGTTCGCCTTCAATAATTCCAATAGTTGCAGGGACTGCTCCATTTTCTCTAATAGTTTTTTCAACCAATAAAGCAGTTTGAACATTCTTTGGATATGGCATTCCATGTGAAATAATTGTTGATTCTAATGCAACAACTGGTTTGCCATTGTTTAAAGCTTCTTGAACTTCTTTTGAAATTTTCATAATTCTTTTTCCTCTATTTTTCTCTTTTTTAACACGTACGTAATTACGTGATCAATACCTGTATAAATAACTGCAGTGGAAACAACAACAATCGCCATTATAATCCATGCTTTTGGGTTGGATAATGCCTCGTAAGGAATTTTGAAAACTCCTTTAATACCAAATCCATCTATCAAGAAGAAACATGGAATAATAATTGCAATTGCTGAACATAATAACGCACGATAGATGTCGAATGGTCTTGAAATATGTAACAATGTTACAAAACTAATAATTGATATGGACAAAACGGATATAACTTTAAATTCATCAAATGTTAAAACGTTTGTTCTATATAAGATAAATAACGTGATAGTCATTAATGCTTGAATTAAACCGCCAGGAATAGATTTAGTCAAAATGCCCTTCATAAAACCGTTTGTAATTCTTTCTGAATTTGGTTGTAACGATAAGAAGAACGATGATAATCCAATCGTAATTAATTCCCAAACATATAGATTGTTTGGTTCAAATGGATATGAGATATCTAATTGACTCCAATCTAAAATTAAGAATACCGAAGTAGTAATCATTGCAAATAAAGTTTTGCAAAGGAAAACTGTACAAGTTCTTTGAAGGTTATTAATGACTCTTCTTCCTTCAGCGACAACATGTGGCAATGTCGAAAAGTTGGAATCTAACGAAACGAGATGAGAAACGGCTTTTGCAGCATCGCTTCCATTAGCCATAGCAATAGAACAATCAGCAACCTTTAAAGCTAAAACGTCATTAACGCCATCTCCTGTCATTGCAACGACGTGCTTTGCTAATTGTAACGACTCAATGATCACTTCTTTTTGTTCGGGAGAAACACGACCGAAAACAGTATAGTCGTTAGCAATATTTCTAACTTCTTCTAAAGACATTCCATCTAAAGAAATATATTTATCAGCGTTTTCTACGCCAACACGTTTAGCAATTTCCGATACTGAAACAGGATTATCACCAGAGATAATTTTAATTGCAACACCATTATTCTTAAACCAACCAATTGTTTCTGTAGCATCGTCTTTGATATGGTCTTCTAAAACGATATAACCAACTGGTTCAATATTTTCTAATTTTTCGTTTTCCGATAAAGGTTTTTTGGTAAAACCAATAAATAAAACTCTAAATCCTTGTTTTTCATTAAGTTCGCAAAGTTTATCTAAAACATCGTTTTTATGTGGAATAAATTCTCTTGCTCCTAAAACAAATGTTTTTCCATCGTTAAGGGCGACAGCAGAATATTTTCTTACCGAACTAAAAGGAATGCCTTTTGTGAATGGGAGCAAAACCTTTTTAGAATATTCGTTTGAGATTGCTAAAGCGGTTGCGTTAGTGTCTTGGGTTGCTTTAACTAAAGTAAATAAAATATTCTCAATTTCTTCTTGCTTATAATTTGCAATAACTTCAAGTTTATTTACTCTCATTGTTCCGTCTGTTATTGTTCCGGTTTTATCAAGACACAAAACGTCAACACGAGCCAACATTTCTAACGAATATAATTCTTGAACCAAAGTTCTTCTATTCGCTAATCGAATAACACCAACGGTTAATGTAAGAGAAGTCAATAAGTATAATCCAGATGGAATCATTGCTATTAATGATCCAGCCATTGTAACCGTTCTTTCTTGGAACTTGTTAGCAGATAAGTTTGTAGCAATCATTGCAACACCTAAAACAACGACAACAATACCAATAAACGAGAAGATACGTTTAATAGTTCTTAAAATTTCTGATTTAGGACGTTTAAATTTACGTGCCTTACTTTGTAATTTTTCTATATAATTGGCTTTTCCAATTTTTTCTACACGAACTTTAGCTGTTCCGCTTGTTACAAAAGAACCCGAATAAATAAAATCTCCGACATTTTTCGTGACATTAATAGATTCGCCAGTTAATGATGCTTCATTAACTTCTATATGGCCTTCCATTAAAACTGAATCAGCAATAATTTGATCACCAGATTTGAGTAAAACTATGTCACTTAATACTAATTCATTAGCATGTATCTCTATTTCGCTTCCGTTTCTTAAAACGCGAACAATTGGATAAGAAACAACTTTGAGTTTTTCAACTTGCTTACGTGCTCTAATATCTTGAACAACTCCAATAATAATGTTGAGAATTAAAACATATGCAGAAGCAAAGCTTAGTGGTGTAACTGGAGCAGGCAATTTTTCTGGCCAGCATGTTGCAGCAACAATCATTAACACAGAAATACAAGCAATCAAAATATTGAAGAAATTAAAAACATTATCTGCAATAATCTTAAAGTAAGATTTTGTAACAGTTTTAGTTATTTTATTTACCAATCCATCATCTTTTCTTTGGTTAACTTGTTCGTCAGTTAAACCAACTGAAAGATCAGGGTTTATTATTTCTGCATCGATTAAGTTTTTCTCTACTTTATTCATATCTTACAAACAAAAAGTTATAAAACTTTTGTATTTTAAGTATATAAATTATTCATACAATGTAAAGAATGGAAATAAATTATTATTTGTTATTTCTTTTGGCTTTAAAATAATTGGAAATTATATTTCCACATTCTTTTTCCATTACCCCAGAAACAATTTCCGGATAATGATTTAAATTTTTAATTTCGTATAGATTAAAAGTTGTTCCTAAAGCACCACCTTTTAGATCTTTTGCGCCATAAACAACTTTAGCAATTCTTGACCAAAGAATTGTTCCGGCACACATTGCACATGGTTCAACTGTTACGTATATTGTCGCACCCTCTAGTCTCCATGATTTTAGCTTCTTGCAAGCCTTACGAATTGCATTGATTTCTGCATGTGAAGTTGGGTCGTTACTTTTCTCTCTTAAATTATGTGCTTTTGCCAATATTTTATCGTTTCTTACAATAACGGCACCAACAGGAACCTCGTCTAAAATAGCAGCTTTTTCTGCTTCTTTTAAGGCGATTTTCATGTATTTAATATTAGTATTTTCCATAAAAAGAAACCATCGCACATAAACTGTTTACTTAAGGCTGCTATATTCCTATCCTGACCTGGTTCGTAGCAGTCTATCGCGATGGCAAAAATATATTATCATGTTTGTCAAAAAGACTCTATATTTTAAATTTTGAAGAAGAAAATAATTTATATATTTTCTAATCATTTGACACTTATGTGTTAGTTACATAAACTAAATAAAGAGGTATAAAAATGAAAAAATTAACAACATTGTTTTTAATTCCAATGTCCGTTGCTTTATTGAGCGGATGTGGACATGCAGATAAAGTTGTTCCTGCTCGTAACGAAGGGGAAAATGTTTTATCTGCTGAATTACTAGATGCAAACATTTCTGGTGATTATAACAAAAAGAGCGAAAAAATTTCTTCCGAAATGATTAATGTTGATCTTGGAAAAGAAGTGTCAACTGTTGCGCTCAAAGGAGATTATTTTTTAGAAGTAAAATATAATGATAATTCAAATGCTGTTTACTCCTTAATAGCTAAAAAATTTGTTATTGAAAAAGGTGATTATAATAAAATTGAGTATAAACACAATCATATCGTTAACGCTACACAAACTGATACAGAAGAAAGAATTATACTTAATAAGTATATTGACTTATTAGGAAACGTATTACTCGATGATCCAAATTTTGTCGTAACTTCTTGTAATAAATCTAATTATCTTGATGGCAAAGAATATGTATTTTTTGAATATTTAGACACTGCAAATGGGGCAATGCATTCAAAATTAATTAAATATATCGAAGATTTCAAATTGCTTGTACAAAACGATGTTAATCCAGATGGATCAAAATATTTCCATACAATAGGTGGAAGTATGATTGGCGACAACGTACAAATAATTGATTTAGATGAATTCGGATGCAAAGGATATAAGATGCGTATTGAAGATTCTTCTTATACTAGAGTATATATTTATAACAGTAATTATGAAGTTGTAAAAACATATACACTACCAGTTAGTCTTCTTAATCTTAGTTTCATTGCAGATGGAAAAATGTTTTATCAACAAATGTATAGTGGCACTTCAAAAGATTATGATGTTTTAGATGCAACTGGTTATTACAAACTCAACTCAGGATATGTAGATATTCTAACCGGAGAATGTACCAAAGTAGATTGCAATTATGTAATCGATAGTGTTAACACCACCCTTTATGATTTAGATGGAAGAGTAAAATACTCTATTTGCAATATCAAGTTTATCAACGAAAATGGTTCGTTCGATAAAATAACACAAAGATTTATTATTGACTCTTTCGGAACTTTACACAACAACGTTTGCAACACAAATATTTCTAGTTTAATTAAAATTGGCAATCGTTATTGGGATCCAATTGAAGATATTGTTTATAATGCACAACTTGAGACTTTAATGGTTGATTCCGGAATTATGCCTATTTATAATAGCGACTACATTGTATATAGAGATTTTTGTGGTTTATATGGTATTGCCGACAAGTATTTTAATGTTATGTTAGAACCTGAATTTGATAGTGTAAGTTACTTAGGTTTAAAGAATGGCGGATTAATGGTTTCAAAAGCTTCAGATACCTTAAATTTACACGCAATTAAAGTACATAACGGAAGCTATGAAACAATCAAAACATATGAAGGATTTGTATCACAAGATAACTTCACACAATTCTATGCAAAATTGTCTTATGAAGATTCTACCTATAAAATTGTTTCACTACTTACAGGTGAAGAAGCACCAACACAATATATCGATTATTCAAATACAACAAGATATACAAAATTACCTAACATACAAAGTTTTGCTGATTACGAAAATGTTGGTTTTGAAGAATTGGCAGTTTATAAAGATACTGTAGAAACTAACACAATTGTTAATTTCTACGCCAACGTGTATGCAGATTAATGGAGGAAATTAAGATGAAAAATAGATTAACAAGCTTATTATTATTACCTATTTCTGTAGGTATGCTTGCTGGATGCCATTTAGAAGTATTCCGCGAATCAGCAAACGAAGGTAGAGATGTTTTAACTAAACAACTCGTTGAAGATAATGTTAACAAACAACCTATAACATCTAAGGGCAGAACTTTATTTGAAAATATTACAATTGATCTTCCAGCCTCTCCAACTACTGTTGAGTCTTTAAATACTGGATATAGAAATACATTCTTTAAAATTTCTTTTGCAGATGGCGATTTTACAATTTTCTCAACTATTGCAAATAAAATATTAATTGAAAAAGGCAAATATAATTTATGTGTCTCTGATGATGAAACGGTTTTAGTGGTTTCTCAAACTGATGCTGAAGGAAAGCAAACTTTCTATCGTGTTATCGACCAATACGGAAACGTAATCGACGATAACCCATCACATTCATATTCATATGCTAGTTCTTCGTATCCAGAAACACTAACAGATAAAGATTATTGTCTCTATTATGCATATACTGATAATGCAACATATAAAAACCATATCTATTTTGTAACATATAATGAGGATTGCTCAATCAAAAATAAATCGATTGATATTTATAACGACAAAAACCTTTCTAATCATGTAGGTGATCAGTTAACATCATCTATGGCTGGGCCATTCGATTTAACTGATGATCTCGCTCGATACGGATTAAAGGGATATTACGCAAACAAAATTAAAGAAGGAAGTTCCCCTTATACAATAAAAAAGATTCAAATATACAATTCACAAGGCGAACTAAATTCTACTTACTCTCTTCCTTATTATGATAGTGCATATTGGTTAGATAGAACCATTTTATGCCAAGTTTCTAATGAAGTCCCTTATGATTCAGAAGATTATACTTATGAAGACTCACTAGGAAAATATAAATTGAGTTCTTGGAAGGTTGATATTCTAACAGGTGAAATTACATATGTTGATTTCAATTACTTGATTAAAACTTCAGTTGAATCTCTTTTTGATTCATATGGAACAATTGTTTATAAAACTTTATCACTACAAGAGATTAGTAATTATAAGCTCCAAGAATCGAAAAAATTTATTGTTGATAAAGAATTTGAACTTCATAATAACGTCAGTGATATATTAGTTAGTTCACTAACTAAACATGGTGATAACTATTATTACATGGATTATTATGAAGGAATGGTTTATGTTTACAACTATAAATTAGATTTGCTTGCAAAATTCAAAGGATTTGCAATCAGTAATACAGAACTTTACGCATATAAGAACGAGGAAACAGGTTTATACAGCGTTTTAAGTAACGACCTTAAGGTTTTAACTAATTCTGTTTATAGTGAAATTCTTGATGGATGTAGTAACTACAATCAATTCTATGGTTCATATTACAATGAAGGTTCTCAATTCGACGCTTTATTTACTTATGAAGGCAGTTCAGGAAACATTTCAACGATATTCTGTTATGAAAACCCATCTTCCTTTACTAGTTATCATGTACTTGATGAACTTGTCTGTGTTCAACAAACTCCAACATCTGAACTTGAATTCCGTTCATTATTTGATGGTTCAAAAGTTGAAGGATTTATAAATGTGGGTGATGCATCTCTCTACACTATATTACATATGCCAGGTTCACATAATGACGATCAATACCACAAAGTTTGCGGAGATATCAGCACATTCTACGTTGAAAATAGTACCGGAAAATTAAACTTCTTCACTGATGCAATATACGGTCTTCCAAGTTACCTTTCCTAAGTAAACAAAATTAACTAGGCTTTATGAAAGGTACCCCAAATCCTAGACATTAGGAAAGGGGTACCTTTTTCTATGAAA
>CALEHV010000055.1 GCA_937876465.1 uncultured Bacillota bacterium
AATTTATCACTAATTTTTCTATATTCCTTAATTTCTTCAATTAAAGATAAAGTTAGGTGTTTTGTAAATCGTTGATTTGGAATATCTCTTGTAATAATTTCCAATTCGCTGATTTCTTCATTCGTTAACTTTTCCATTTTGTTTGTTCCTTTCTTCATAAACAATTTTCATTTCAAAGGCGTCCAATTTAAACATATTTCCACAAATAGGTAATTCGTCCTTTAAAATGTTAAATCCCTCTTTGAACCAGTTTTTTGGAATTCCTCTATAAGCTGGTGGTTCGTCGTTCCATTGATAATTCATATCTTTATAACGGAACGTTCCGCTGTTTTCCAGTTTAAACTCGCCTAATTCCTTGCCAATTTTTAAATCTGGTCTTTCAACAAGAGAGGTAATTGAATCCGTATTACAATATAAAGTGTTTTCGTCCATAAGAGACTTAATCATATTGTTAGCACGTGAGACAATAGTAGCACGTATGAACGGATTAACTCTTTGCAAGAATCCAACAGAAGTATTAAGTATATCCTTTGCACGATTGCGTTCTTTTTTGCTTTTACTGTCTCTTTTAATTTTATAATAATAGTTAGCAAAGTCAATAAACGGACTTTTAATTTTATTAAATCTAAAAGCTGCAAAACAACCTACTTCTACCAAGTTTCCAAGTCTATCGAATCCAATTTGATTTTCTTTAACGATTCCTTGATTATACATTTTTATCTTACAAGTTTCCAAACAAGAAGTATCTGGAAAATCACCAAGCATTGCATAGGCATAAGCACTATTCATATCGTAAGCATATGCTTTTTGTTCTGTTCCGTTAAACTTTGGATTGCAATATAAAAAAGGTGAAGTAGCAAATGGATATATGTTTTTCCCGTTCGTTTCCAACAAATCATAATTCACAAGTTTTGGAACATATTTATTATTTTTTCCTAAAAATCTTTGCATACACATATAAGAGGAAATTCCAAGATTACAAGCACGATTAGCTTCTTCTTTTTTTCCAGTTGCTTTATCGAAAACATATGTTGCTATTTTTCCTCTAAACTTTGCCGTAATTTTTAAAAATCTCATTCCGTCGTGGATATAAGCGTTAAAACCGATTTTTTCGTGAATTGCTTTATTAAAATCACATAAAAAGATTTTTCCACCAACACGTTTAACTGTGTTTAAAAGTTCGTTTGCCTCTTTAAAATTGATAGGTTCAAACGCTTTTCTATTAAAATGGAAGGTCTTTGTCGTCGATTTCATAATCTTTTTTGTCCTCTTTATCCCAACTTAATAATAATTCCTTTACTTCTTGCCAACGTGGTTCGCTAAATGGTTTTAAATTTTTGTCTTTGCATTTATCGCAATACTCGTCATATGTTGTTTTCTCAAAATGTCTTTCGTCTCTACATAACCACACAGAGTTATTGCTTTTCAAAATTTGTCTTGTTTCGTCCTTAAATTTTTCTTCCCAATCCTTAGTATCTACCCTCAACGCGTGAGCGACTATATTGACTAAATCTTCGTGAGTATATTCTCGTTTTTGCATTAAGGGGTCTGGATTCTCTATTTTCTTATTCATTGAATAATAGACTATTCTTCTTATCATACCAGTATCGCCCAGGTCCAAACGTGGCGGTCTATTGCATGAAAAGAATAATGTTGATTGAAATATAGCGTCAAAATTTTTGCCGTATTTTGGATTCACCGAAATTGCTTGTTTGCTTACAAGGGTCTTTATAACCCCGTTGTTTATATCGTCGCTATTTAATTCGTCTGCATAAACAAGACGTTTGTTGATAGCGGTCGCCAACTTAAAGTCATTTCCTAATTCTTCTAATGTCAAAGCTGCAAAGTCGTTATTGAAAATTTGCTTAATGATATTTGCAAATGTGCTTTTTCCACTTCCGCCAACACCAGTTAAAATAAAGAATTTTTCGTCTTGACCTAAAAGAATCCTTTTTATAATTATTAGCTGCTTTTCATTGAGCGGAAAACAAAGCGGTTGCAATTCTTTTAGTTTTCTCGCTTCTTCGATAATTGGTAACGGATACCATTTGTCCGCAGTGCCGAACATATCAATAAATGTGTTTCGTATTTTTTCAACGTCTTCACAAGAGGCAAGAAAAGGCGCAATTTTTGGATTCATATATAAGGACTTGTTGAAATCTATTTCTTTACCATCACAAAAGAATTTTCCAGAAATGAATTCGTAGTCCATATCCGCCAATTTTAAACATATATGCGTTATTGGTGGCGCACCTTTTAACATATCTTTTTACCCCCTTGTTATTTTTCGTTTTCTTTTTCTATCTTTTTAATCCACTCATCTAAAAGAATTGAAATTTGAGTCGATAAACCGACAAATGTATATTTTCTTACATATCTCATTGCTTTTCTATGCAATGATTCGTCGATTGTAATTGAAATTAACTTTTTCACAAAATCACCCCCCTTTTATTTCGTAAAGATTTTTCTATATTCGCGAACAAGACCGTATTTTTTAGCGTCAGCGAATAAAATCTCTAAGTAGTCCATAACGTCCCACCAAGCAAGACCGTATTTGTCAATGTCTGCACGACATTTTTTCATACATATACGCGTAATGTCTTTTAAATCGTAGTATCTTTTATTTTTCATAAATCTTCCTCGATTGTCAAAGTGATTATTAACTTTTTAGAATGTTCGACCCTAATTTTAAATTTGCGGTATTTTTCGTAATCGTCAAATGTTTTGCAAAACTCTTTGCCGGTTGTTGTGTCATATATCCAGATTCTAAACATAGTTTTTTACCTCTTTTCTTTATTTATTATATATCTTTTTTTTACAATCTCAAATCTCAATTATTAACAAATCGCTTTTTCTTATCTTTGCAATTTTTGAGACGTGTTTAGCTGCTGCTTTTGCCTCGTCATAGGTTGCGAACGTTTCCGCGTGTTTTTCGCACGCCGTCCAAATGTCGCTGCTATTTGCCGGCGCATAATATCCGCCTAATATGTCCTTGATAATATACACTTTAAGCACCCTCCCTTATTTTTCGCGACCCTTGGCGATTTTTTTCTGTTTCATTAAGTCCAGAATCGCACGGCGTTTATTTTTGGCGTAATATATCGGGTTACTTATATCGCCTTGAACGTAATCAAATATAAAAAGATATAAATGTTTTCGTGTTGTGTTTGAATAGTCCCAATCTTTAAATAGGGTTAGTTTTCCGGTCTCTTTGTTATATTTTGCTATTAAAGAATCGTAACTTTGAAAATAAAGGTTTTTCTTGTCCTTGATTAAAAATTGATTTTTATTGTAAAATTGTTCGATTTTCATTTTGTAAAGTCCTCTTTTAGTGTGTTTCTTTTATTGTATAAATTGCGTTTTTTACGTATTGCATAGCGTTTATATAATCTATGTTGCCGCTTTCTTTGTATTTTTTATAATAGTAATTGATTTTATTCTGTAAGTATTTTATAACTTTGTTTTGCTTCATTTTGTTTTTACCTCGTTCGAATTGTAGCCGCCTATGCATAAAACTTTATAGTTTATTATGCCTAATTCGTCGGCGTGTTCTGTTGCCCCATTCAATGACGGGTAATCATACGGCGTCAACTGGTTACCGTCCTCGTCTGTGATTATGAAACTGAAATATTTGAACTCTTTTATGCTTAACATTTTTTTAACCTCCTAAAAATTAAAGTTTTTTAGGTTACACTGTAAAGTGTAATCCGCCCCTGAATCAATTAACATTATTTTTGCATTTTTGCGGGCGTGTTCTTTTAGATACTCTCTCGCTCTTTGGCGGTAATAATCGCCGTATCCATAAGCAAACGCAAGGCGTGCGACCTCGTCGCCGTTGCTGTCGGTGATTATGGCGGCGTTGTATGTGTTGCCGTTTACCTTGTCCCACCACTTAGCCCCGCGAACGTAATATACGCCGCTATTTAATTTTCTTGTTTTTGTTGTGTTTGTCATTTTGTTGTTCCTCCTTGCCTTGTTAGGCGTGTTAATGACTTAGCACTCAAAGCGGTAGAGTGCTACCCCTTTGTTTGCTAACTTATTCTCTCATTGTTTGCAGTATGTAGTCAATATATATTTTCTATTATCTATGTGTAAATTATTTT
>CALEHV010000056.1 GCA_937876465.1 uncultured Bacillota bacterium
CAGTAGAACCATATTTATTTTATCTAAAATGTTGCAACGACTTTGTCAAATAACATTTATCACAATTTTGCAAACAAAAAACATTCCTTAAATGGAATGTTTTAAGTATTAAATATTTATAGTTAAATTATAGATTTGCAGCATGAATTTCAACTAATGATAAACCGTTAGTTGGGTTGAAGAATGGTTGTCCTGTTGCAGGATCAATTGCGCCTTCATACTTAAGTTCAGTTTCGCTATCAGCAACAAACGACCATAAGTATAATTCGTGACGTTCATCTACAAGTGCTTCTAAGTGCTTTGGAACATCAGTACAGTCTTGTTCTTCAAGATGTCCAAATCCACAAATAGCAACATCCCCTTTAGCATAAATATTGGAATTAATAAACTTCATAACTGGTTCAAATTCTCTTCCAATATCTTGAGCACCATGAATCGAAGTACGTATTGCAACCCCTTCTCCTACTTCGGCCTCAACATTAGAGTTAACAAAGTTGAGCATGAAAGCATGAACGGCTTCGCCGACATTAGCATATGCAGTAAGAGAACTATCAATTAAATTGATAGTAGTATCAACTGTTGTTATTGCATATCCTTCATCACAAGTTGCTCTAACATCACAACCTGAGAAATGCATAACATCATATGTAGAAATACCAAAACCTTCGCCATATGCAGAAATTACTGTGCTATAACCGCTATCAGTACGATGTCCATATGCATTCAACCAGTCTATGTACAATCCTGTATCAAGACCCTTAACATCCATGCAAGTGTCAATAACATTTAAAACTGTAACAATAGCACCACAATCGAAGCCTTCGATTCTGAAATATGAATCTTTCATAGTTGCATTATTGGCACAAATGCCAACACTTCCAGACATCATTGCTAGACCATTAAACAAATTAATATCGCTATTGTTGATTTCTAATTCTTTAGAATAGATACCATAATCAGACAAATCATTAGATTCAAAGTAAACGCTATTGATTTCTGTTTTTCCTCTCATGTTCATAATGATTGAAACATCAGCTTCAGCAAATGTTGCAGCAGATGATCCTTCAATATTTAAAACGCCGCCTTCGCTAGGGCATACGAAAACAGAATCTTCTTCGTCTTCCTTATCACAAACAAAGTAATTGTCATTGCTCATCTTAATATTTAAAGTACCACCACCAGTCCAACCAATCATACCTTTAAGAACTACTTCTTCATCATCGATGTTGGCTTTGAATTCATGTAAACCAATCTTTTCAGCAACTAAAGTTGCTTGGTTTAAATATAATGTGTTTGACTCAAAATCATACACAATATTGCCTTTTTCCTTTTTGCCAATATAATGCATGTAGTCTAATGTGGAATAGTCACCACTTTTTCCGATTTTGTTATTTCCGATATACAAATAACCTTGTTCATCAGCTTCAACTTTAATGTCAAGTGCTTTTGTAGCTTTAACTGTAACTTCACCAGATAAACGATTTTCATTAACGGTATAGATATAATCTACGTTTTTAATTAAAACTTGATTTCCAGAAGTAATCTTTACATCTGTTGGTAACAAATAGCCCTCTTTAGGAAGTAACTTTAAAGTTACATATTCGTTTTCATCAACATCAATTGATAATGAATTTTCTAAGTTTACAGAACAATTAGTGCATTCAACATTAAAACGATATTGCTTTGGAGCTGCTGGTGAGCAACTTGCTAAAAATGCACCGGTTAATACTCCTAAAACTAAAAGTTTTTTCTTCATATTTTTATCCTTTCAAAAATTAAAATAAATAAACAAATGAAATGAATTTTTTATTCATTTGTCCTTGCGATTTCTATTTTATATCTTTTCTATTCTTTTTGATAGGAATAGTTTACTCTGACAAAGGGGCTGCAAATTTTGCAGTTATAACAGTTCCAAGTCCGCCATGAGTTCTCATCATTTGAGGATAAGCGTTGAGAATATCTTCGATTCCAACTCCTTCTTCAAGGAATGCTTCAATAATTATTGATTTAATTCTAGATAATATTTCGTCGTATTTTGAAAGTAATTGTAACAATACATCAATGTCAAAAGTACCTCCTGAAATCTCTTCAGTTATTTGACGAACTAGAGCAATAAATACGCAAGGTCTAACTTGAATTTTTACTTCATATGGATCTCCATCATCAACTGGAGCAACAATTTCAGTTTTATAGCATTTTTTAATAGTCTCATCTTTAACTTTTGCTTTAAGACTATTAATAAATTCGTTTGCCTCTTCTAAAGAATCAAACTCATGAATGTCGGTACTCTCATCAATTGGAGCAAATTCATATACTGCTTGTCTTGTTGGAGCTAATTTAAACAAGAAACTTTTTAAAAAGTTTGTAATTGCTGTTGGAGCTCCTGGATATTCATCTTTTAAAATGTTTTTAAAGTATTCTGCATTTTTTGCATGTGAGAAATAGAGTTTGTTTCCATATAAATCAAAGCCCCATTTTTTCAAAGGAACTTCGCTAACTAAATCTTCTTCGCAAATAAGATTAAAAATACTCTTATATGATTCCAATTTTGTCTTATCGGTTTCGGCTGTAGATAATGGAGTATTATAATAATAATACAATCCTTTAATTTCAGGATTTCTATCTGTAATCTTTTTGCCTACAAGGTTCATTATTCCTCCACCACGGGAATGGCCGCATCCAAAGAAACAAGTTTCAAAATCTTTATCCTTATGATCGCTAATATATTGAGTTACGTGTTGATAAACTCTTTCTCCTGTTGCAGAAAAGCCTTTATGATCCTTTTTGTCTTGCCAATCCGGGCAGTCACCAAAAACTTCCTTACAGTCTTCGCTATCGTAGCCAACATCAAAGTTGCTAAACCAACCAGTTGATTCAAGATAGCCATGAATTGATGCAAAGAAGAATTGATATTTTTTGCCTTCAATAACTGCTTTATGATTTCCCAAATAAATGCCGCATTTGTCGTTTGGATTATCAGTAAAACCTACTGTTGTATAAGTGATATCGGACATTCCAAATTGATTATAAATAGGAAATAATCTAGTTTTTTCTGAATCATATTTATCATTTTGAATTTGAGTACGTCCATCATCATAAGTATCAAATATAAAAGTTGCACCAATTTGAGCTACTTGTGGATTAAATGATGGTATACCATCATTAATAAAGTTTCGATAATCCATAACTAACTCGACCGGATTAGTATTTTGATCGTTAACAACATCCTTATAAATTGCATTATATTTATTGCTTGTTGGATTTGGGTCAATCGAATTGTAAAGTCCGTCAAAATCCGTATCAGTGTAATCGAAAGGTCTGTTGTTACATCCTGCTAAGCAAGAAAATGCTAAAGGAATTAAAATTAAAAAACATTTTTTATTCATTTTTATTTATCCTTATAAATATTATTATTTATAATAATTTTATGAGGAATTAATCGAATGAAAAAGAATTTAATATTATGTACTTTGCCTATAATTGCTTGCCTTGCTGGTTGTAACGGAAATAATCCAAGTGAAGTCGCTGATAAAGTTATTTACGGGAATATCACTACAATGGATAGCAATAATTCAGAAGCTAAAGCAATAGCTGTAAAGGATGGAAAAATTCTTAAGGTTGCTAAAGAAAGAAAAGATATTTCTTCTGTAATAGGGCCAAATACAGTTGAAGTAGATTATGGTTCAAACAACTATATTTATCCAGGATTCATTGAAGGACATATGCACACAATGTTTGCGGGATATAGAGCTATTGGACAAGCAAACGTTAACGACGTTATCCCTGCAAATCCTCAACGATATAAAGAAATTATTACTAAATTTATTAATGAACATCCTGAAAAAGAGATGTATTTAACATGTGGATGGGTCGAAGATAACAATCCTGAAATATGCAAAAAACTTCTTGATGAAATTTGTCCTAATAAACCACTTGTATTAAATACGTGTGGAGGACATTCGATTTTATGTAATACAAAGGCTTTAGAACATTTTGGAGTTGATAAAGCATTCGCAGAAAAGTATGGTCCTTCATTAGTCCATGTTGATAAAGACGGAAATCCGGATGGCTATATTTGTGAAAATCCTGCTATTCAAATTCTAAAAGGATTTACGGTTTCTGTTTCGGATGCAAAAAGTTATATAGAAGATTTCCAAAAATTTGCATTCAAGAATGGTTTCACTTCTGTAGTAGATGCAGGAACTGAATTAATGTCAAAAAATGCACTTGATGCCCATGTTGAATTACAAAAAGAAGGCAAACTAAAACTTCGTACTTATTCATACATGATGGTTGAAGATAATGTTGCAGATTCAAAAGCAAGAATTAAAGAAATTGTCGATTTTGCAAAGCAAAATAATGGCGAATATTTTGATGTTATTGGAGCAAAGGTTTTTCTTGATGGTGTTTTAGAAGCCCGTACATCTTGGTTAATTGAAGATTATAAGGATGTAAAAGAAGGCGAACATTACCACGGGTTAGAACGTTTTAATAATAAAGAAAAAATGGTTGAACTCATTACAGAGGCTTCAAAAAATAATCTTGCAGTTCACTCTCACTCAGAAGGTGATGGAGCCACAAAATTCTTTATAGATTGCATTGAGGAATCACAAAAAACTACTCATAACTTAGATCAAAGAAATGCTGCTGCTCACTTACACTTTGTTGACGATAATTATTTCCAAAAATTCGCTGATACAAACACAATTGCTGTAGTGCCTCCTCTTTGGACACCAAAGATTAGTCTTACTTACGATAAAGAATGTGGCTATATTGGCAAAGAAAAGTATGCTAAATCTTATCCAATCAAATCATTTATTGATAAAGGCGTTAAAACTGTTTTCCATACAGATTTCCCTGTAAGCCCATCATTTAGTGCACCTATGAGTGTTTATTCTGCTCAAGAACGCTGCTTTCCAGCATTTATTGGAGAAATGGGCGGACCAGGTAGCGTGAATAATCCAACTGAGAAAATTAATAGAAGACAAGCTATTGCAGCAATGACAACAGATGCTGCATATATGGTTCATCAGGAAGATAGACTTGGTTCAATTGAAGTAGGCAAAATTGCAAACTTATCAATATTTGATATGGATTTAATTAACACAAATGTTGATTACCTTCCATTTGCTAGTACTGTCGCTACAGTTATCGATGGCGAAGAAGTTTATAGAAACGAAAACATTATTTATGAAGAAGTCTTCGCTAATATTTACCGACTTATTATGGAGTTAATTTATAATCCAAAATACGATTGGGATGATGACCCATATTGGACAGAATTACTATTTAATGAAGACTAATTTGTAAACTATAAATAGTATAAGGGTTGAGATATTCTGCCGTTCACCGCCGCAGAAGAATTGAACCGACCAAGTAAAAAGCCAAGCTTTTGAGCTTGGCTTTTAAACTATGTATATGTCTAACTTTGACTTTTATTTTTTATATATATAGTATGTGAAAAATAAAAACGACATCTTGTGTTTACAAAATGTCGCATTATTTTCTCTGGTGGACCTGATGGGGATCGAACCCACTACCTCTTCCATGCCATGGAAGCGCTCTCCCAGGTGAGCTACAGGCCCTGAGCAATTTTAATAACGAAATATATATTACTTATATAAAAATACTTTTACAAGTAAATTAATGAAAACAAAAGAAAAAAGATGACACAAGAATCATCTTAATTCGTTTTTGTGGCGCGCCCGATGGGACTTGAACTCATGACCTTTCCCTTAGGAGGGGAATGCTCTAATCCATCTGAGCTACGGGCGCCTAACTGGTCGGAGCAGCGGGAATCGAACCCGCGACCTCATAGTCCCGAACCATGCGCACTACCAACTGTGCTATGCCCCGATTAGGAGGAGCAAATTAATTTGCTCCAAATCCGAAATCAAACAATGTCATTTGTTCTGTTTCACCTAAGTCTTCTAAGACTTTAAGTTCTTCAAGTTTTTCTACGTTAGTTTGATTTAACTTAGTTTTCTTTAGAAGATCTTCTTTTGAAGTAAACTTATATCCACCGCTTCTTGCTTCAATAACGCTATTTGCAGCAGCTTCACCAAGACCTTCAATAACTGTAAATGGTGGGATTAATGCACCATTTTCTTTATCTACAACAAAGTTTGTTGCATCTGATTTATAAAGATCAAGATTAGAAATCTTAAATCCACGTTGATACATCTCAATAGCAATCTTTAACATTTCATAAATATCTTTCTCTTTTGGAGTGACTTTGATTGTTCTATCCTTGCTATTAATCTTGCGTTTCAATTCATCAAAACGATCTTCACAAGCTTGGAGGCCTCCAAGCATTGCTTTAATATCATAATCCTTTGAACGTACAGAGAACCATACGGCATAGAATTCTAATGGATGATAAATCTTAAAGTATCCAACACGAACTGCTTGAGTAACATAAGCAACAGCGTGAGCCTTAGGGAACATGTAACGAATCTTATTACACGAATCAATGTACCATTGAGGTACCCCTTTAGCTAACATTAAATTCATAAATTCTGGCTGGACTTTTTTACCTTTACGGACACTTTCCATGATTTTAAATGCAACGCTATTATCAAGGCCCATCTTAATTAAATAAGTCATAATATCATCACGACATCCGATAACTTCATTAATTGTGCATTGTCCTGATTTAAGTAAATCTTCAGCGTTGTGATCCCAAACCATTGTTCCGTGAGAAAGACCAGAGATAATAACTAAGTCAGCAAATGTTTTTGGTTTAGCAACAGCAAGTGTTTTTGCTGAAGTTTCTGTACCGAATTCTGGAATGCCAAGAACACCGTTTTTAACACCTAAGTAATTTGAAGTCATATTTAAAGCTTTTTCAGAAGTAAATAATGACAAAACTTTCTTATCGTTTAATGGAATAGACTTAATATCAATTCCAGTTAAATTAGACATTTTCTTAAGCGCCATTGGGTCAACGTGACCTAAAAGGTCAAGTTTTAATAATGTTGCATCCAATCCACCATGGTAATCAAAGTGAGTTGTTAACCATGTTTTTTCTTTATCATCTGATGGATATTGAATAGGTGTAAACTCAGTAATTTCCATTCCTTTTGGGAGAACTACAATACCGCCTGGGTGTTGACCAGTTGTACGTTTAACATCAACACATTTACTTGCAATGTATGCAAGCATTGGTTGAGGAATAGTATTTGGATCGATTCCTTTTCTTTCAAAGAAACCTTTAACATAACCGAACGCAGTTTTATCCGCAACCGTTTCAATTGTGCCTGCTCTAAAGCAATTCTTTTCTCCGAAAATAACTTTTGTATATTCGTGAGCTTGAGGTTGGAAATCACTTGGGAAGTTAAGGTCAATATCAGGAACTTTTTCGCCATTGAAACCTAAGAATGTTTCAAAAGGAATGTTTTGACCATCATGCCACATTTCTTCACCACAAACTGGACATTTTCTGTTAGGTAAATCAATACCAGAAAGAACATTCTTGTCCTCAATAAATTCATAATGTTTACAATGAGGACATCGATAGAATGGAGGCAAAGGATTAACCTCAGTAATATCGTATAAGTGTGCAGCTAACGATGAACCGACAGATCCACGGGAGCCAACCATATAGCCGTTTTCATTTGAATATTTGATAATTTCATGAGCAATTTTATAAGTCACTGCATAACCATTAGAAATGATACCGTTTAGCTCTTTTTCAAGACGATCAATTATAAATTGAGGAATACTTTCTCCAAAATATTCATGGAGTCTTTCATAGCATGAATCTCTTAATTCTTTTGGAGAGTCACCTAAAACAGGTTGTCTAAGTTTTCCATCGAATGGAGTTACGTCCCCAATCATATCTGCAATCTTGTTTGTATTTGTTACAACATATTTATAAGCTTTTTCTTTGCCTAAGAATTCAAAAGCATCAAGCATTTCTTGAGTCGAACGGAAATGTTGTTTTGGAGCAGGTCTATTGCCAACCCTTGCAAGTGGGTGGCTCTTTCCACCAATTCCTTTTGCACTAATAAAGATATCTCTTGTTAAAGAGTCTTTTGGATCTCTATAGTGAACATCTCCAGTAGCTACAACTATCTTTCCCAATTCCTCTGCAGCTTCAATTATATCTTTGATATATTGAATAATACTTTCTTCTGTTTCAGCACCAATTGTAACTAAGAACGAATAGTTTTCTGGAGGTTGAATTTCGATATAGTCGTAGAAGGCAATTTTTTCTTTTAGAACTGCTTTAGTACGTGTTCTTGCAGTATCAAAAACTTCACCATTTAAGCATGCCGAACCAACTAACAAATTCTCTCTCTTGCTATTAATCAATGTAATTGGAGATTTTGGAATATCAGCAAGATATGTTGTATGTGACTCAGTAATTATTTCGTAAAGAGCGTGGAGACCATCATTATTCTTTGCTAAAACACAAACATGGCTTGGTCTCATATGCTTATACATATCAATTGAGCATTCAAGTTTAGCTAAATCGCTATGAAATAACTTTAAGTTGTCTTTTGTTAATCTATTTAACATTGCGACCCAAACTTCACTTAAAATCTCAGCATCGTAATCAGCACGGTGAGCATCATCGTCCGAATAAGAAGACAAACCTAAATTACGAGACAATGCACCAAGAGTATGCTTGATACTGCTATGGAACATGTATCTAGATAAAGAAAGAGTATCAATACCTGGATTTTTAATGTGAGGTCTGTTCATTCTTTCTAATGCAGCATTTAAGAATCCAATATCGAAGTCAATGTTGTGCGAAACAACGATTGAATCTCCAAAGAAATCCAAAATTTTGTCGATTGCTTGTGCGATTGTTGGTGCATCTTTTACCATTGCATCAGTAATTCTTGTTTTTTCTTGAATTGCTAATGGGATTGGCATTTCAGGATTTATAAATAAATCCAATCTATCAATAATGTTGCCGTCTTTATATTTAACAGCACCAAATTCTGTGATTCCACAGTAACGTGCGCTTAAACCTGTAGTTTCTAAGTCGAAACAAACGTATGTCGCTCCATAAAGCTCAATATCTTTTGGATTTAATGCAAATGGCAACTTATTGTTAACCATATATAGTTCACAACCATAAATAGGTTTGATAGAAGGATCGCCTTTTTTCTTAGGTTTAACTTCAACTTGTACGTGAGGGAATGCTTCAACGTTTCCGTGATCAGTAAAAGCAATAGCTTTATGGCCCATTGCCTTTGCTAGTTCAATATAATCTTCGCTTGTTGAGCAACCATCCATGACAGACATCTTTGTATGTAAGTGAAGTTCAACACGTTTTTCAGAGCAATTATCTTCTCTTAAAGGTGGAGGAGGCAAAATCTCAAAACGGTCAACGTTAACTGTCATTTTATTGTTAAACTTGTTAACTTCTGTGTATCCCAAAATACGAATATGTTGACCATTTTTTAAGCCTTCAATACTTTCTCCAGAACATTGTTCGCTTTCAATGAATTTAATGTATATAGCTGTATTATTTGCACCAATTCCGCCTTGGCGAGTCATTCTAGATATTCTGTCAAATTTAGGATCTTTGTCTAAGGAGAATACTTCGCCAGCAATGTCGACATTTATATCGTTTTCCACTATTTCATCAAATTTTGTGAAAACTTTATATGGTTGTTTCTTTTTCCATTCTGGACGTTTATAGAAACCTCTAGATCCTTTATACTTTTCTGCGTTTTCCCTTTCGGTTTTCATCAATTCAAAGTTATATTCCATAACCTCTTTATTTGTTTCATTAAGTTCACGTAAAGATTCTTCATTATCTTCTTCTTCAATTTCTTTACGAGATTTATAGTACGAAGACTCAGTCTCTTGAACTTCAGTTTTATTAATTTGTTCAACCAATTTTTGGGCTTTTTCTTCAAGCTTATCCATTTGCTTTTGACTAACTTTTGGTTTAACTTCATAGTTTTTGTTAATTGTGATATCAAATTTAAAACTATAGTTTAAAAAGTCTAAAAATTCTTTGAAATCTTTTAATGTTTGTTCATATTTTTCTCTATGCTTTTCATCATTAAATTCGAAGACAATAGAGTTAGTTCCTGCTTTTAAAGAAATATCGTGAGGGAATCTATTGTGATTACGATGCCAATCAGAGAATAATTGAACTGCATCGTATGCACTAGGTTTTCTAACATAGGTAAAACGAATTGTATATGGATATGAAATTGTTTCCAGTGCATGTTCAAATTGCTCTAAAAGGACATAATCCCAAGGGGTCTTTTTAGTAATAACAAAATCAAATTGTTCAGGATTAAATTCGTTTCTGTGTGCAACAGCAAAATCAATATCAAAACTATCGGCGTTTTCTATGCCAATACTTCTTAGAAATCTTTTCATTGTTTCTGTCATTTCCAAATCCCCCTTTCTTAATTAAATTCCAACCCATCTCAATACATCTAGTACGACGATTGCAATCATGAGTAAGAACAATAACGCTAAACCTATAAACGAGATAATAGATTTAACTTTTGTTGGGATTTTCCATGGTTCATATCCCGTTAAATCCCCATTATTTTTATTTCTATAGATCTTTTTCTTAGCTGCATTTGTGCCACCTTCAACTGCAGTGACAAGTAGTTGCCAACCATCCAAACCTGGGAATGGGAGCAAGTTGAAAATTGCTAAGTTAACACTAATTACACCCCATAACCAAAGGTAACGTGAGAATGCATAATTATTTAAAACTGTTGATGATAATTGAAGTATTCCAACAATGCCTGACATGTTTTTAATTCCGCCGGTAAATAACGAAACTATACCTTTTGCAACCATTACTGAGGCATCACCAAAATCTTTGAATGTGTTTACTACTCTATCACCAAATGGAAGATATTCATCATGAAGTTTGAATTCTACTCCAAGATCTTGCCAGGCAAACTTTCCACTGCCTTCTTGAGTTTCTACAGATTTAAATTCAAAAGGTCTTGCGATAGGCTCTTCTTCATAACTTCCGTCTTCTTTATATGTGAAAAATTTAGGAGAGCATTTTACTGTAACGGATGAAATTGGGTTGTATGTGCCTTTTGTAACATCTGGATAATTTGTAAGTTCATATCCTTGTTCAGCCCATTGTTTAAAAGTTTTAAATTCTTTCATTTTTCCATCTTGATCAACCGGATAGAAAAAAACTGATTGGCTTAAAACTGGTTTATTTTTATTTCCATTAGGAACAAAACACATGACAAATGCTTTATCAACGAAATCTTCTCCAACCTTTTCAGTGATTGTCGCATTTTGATCAATGATGTAGAACGAACCTTGATATGTTTGACCATTATATTCATCTTCAACAATAATTTGTTTTGAACCTGTAGGGCCTAAGAAACCCATTTGATCATTTTCTCTTACTCCAGCAGCATAAAGAGGAGATGTTTCTGTAATCTCGACTTTAGTTGTTAAGTAAGTCATTGGGAACGCAATGTTTGATATAGCAAACAAAGTTAAAGCAAGCACTGCATTCAATGTAATTCCTGCAGCAAGAATAATTGCCTTCTTCCAACGTTTGATACCTTCAATAGTTCTTTCTTTTGGAACATTGATTTCGTTCTCGTCGGTATCTTCTCCCGCCATTGCAACATAGCCGCCTAAAGGGAAAGCTCTAATTGAGAAATAAGTTTCTTTTCCTTTTCTACGTTTATGAAGTAATGCGGGACCAAATCCAATTGAGAATTCGCTACAATAAACATTAAATAATTTAGCCATCGAAAAGTGGCCTAATTCGTGAATTAAAATAAGAACGCCTAAAGAGACAATAAATAACAATATAGTTAATATCCAACTTAATACATCCATGTTATCTAACCTCTCTTCTTACTCTTTTATCTATAGCTTTTATCATTTCAATTGATGGGGTTTTGCATAGTTTTTCAGCATTTACAGCTTTTTCTACCATTTTTGAAATATCTAAGAAGCCTATCTTATTTTCCAAAAATAAATTAACAGCTATTTCGTTTGCAGCATTAAGTGCAATCATTTTTGTTGCGCCATCTTTCAAACATTTTTTTGCTAGTTCACATAACGGATATCGATCAGGATTGTATTCATGGAAATGGCAATCTTTTAATTCGCTTAAATTCTTAACGCGAACTAAATCAAAATCGATATTACTTTCAAGCAATGCATATTCAATCATGTTATGCATATCTGGTTTTCCGTAATCTAAGATATACGAACCATCTTTTAATTGAACCATAGAATGAACTAACGATTCATCATGCATAATGACAGAGACTTTTTCTAATGGATATCCAAACAAATAATAAGCCTCAATGATTTCAAATCCTTTGTTCATCATAGTGGCACAATCGATTGTAATCTTTTTGCCCATTGACCAATTTGGATGTTTTAAAGCGTCATCTGCAGTTGCATTTTTAAGTTGATCCAAAGGCATATTACGTAATGCACCGCCACTAGCAGTTATAATTAAACGTTCAACTTCTTCTGGCTTAACTCTTGATAAACATTTAGCTAAAGCAACATGTTCTGAATCAATTGGATAAAGTTTTCCGTGTCCTTGAGCTAAGAGTTCATTAACAACAGTACCTCCGGTAACAAGTGCTTCCTTATTTGCTAAACAAAGTATTTTGTCTTTCTTTAAAGTTTCTATTGCGGGTTCCATGCCTACAAAACCAACTAATGCATCAACGCAAATATCAAAATCACATTGTTTTACAATGTCAGAAATATCTTCTGTATAGAACTTAATATTTGGATATAAAGATACAAGCCGTTTAGACTCATCTTTATCAAGAAGATAAACTTTAGTAACGCTTTTATATTTTTTCAATATAGGTTCAATTACATTAGAACGTTTTCCAACCGAGAAACCAACAAGCTCAAAACATCCTGGATGTTTATCCAAGATATCAAGAGTCTGTGTTCCAATTGAACCACTCGCTCCTAAAAGTAACACCTTTTTAGAAACCACTAAAGAATGCCCATCCTTTATTAATAAAAATCAACATAATAGCAACAAATCCACCGACAAATAAAAGTGAATCCATTCTATCTAAAATTCCACCATGTCCTGGAAGTAAATTTGAGAAGTCTTTAATTTCAAATCCTCTTTTAATTGCAGAGAATGCGAAATCTCCAAGATTAGCAATTAAAGGCATAACAGCAGAAATCAATAAGATCCAAAGCCATCCAAAGTTATCAATTGCAAGCGATGGAAGTAATGGATATTTAACTGCGGCCATAATAATTCCAAATGCTGCACTAAATACAAATGAGAAAATGCATCCACCATAGAATCCTTCCCATGTTTTCTTAGGAGAAATTCTTGGATTGAGTTTGTGTTTTCCAAAGAAAACGCCAAAGAAATATGCACCAATATCAGTACAAATAGTTCCTAAAACAACATAAACAAATAAGCATGTTGAGTGACCAAATTTGAATCCTAGGCTCTTGTAGTACTCAGGAGTCTCTTCAATTGAAGGGAATGCTTTAGTAAATTCATACATTGGAGAATTTCTTAAATAAAGAATTGCTTGCATACAAAGAGAGACAATAATTGCCATTGATAACAAGTAGAAAACTTTTTGAACTGTAAATTCTTCGCATATAAACGAAATTCCAAAGTAAATTCCTGCAGCGACAAGAATCAAAACTGTTGAAGTCATTAGATCACTAAAATTAAGGGATAAGAAATAGTCTGAATTCCACCATGTTAATCCTGTGTATTGCTCAGGGTGTTCTCTATAAAGAGCAATATTATTTCTTGCAAATATCCAATATGTAAATAGCAATGCTAATACAATTGTTGCAGCATAAATAATGTATTTGAAACGTGTCTTTAAATCAGCAACATGAACAAGTTCATATGCACAAAGTCCACATATAACAACTGAGAGAGCAAAGAAGAACCAACCACCAAGGAAAACACATGGAACACAAATTGCTGCCAAAATAAGAGCAGTAATAACTCTTGTTTTCATTGATGCTTTACCTTGCTCGGTAAGTTCATTAACTTCTATCTTTGGTTTTTCCATGGTTTGATACCTCCAAAACGTCTATTACGTCCGTTATATTCTTCTAAGCAATCTAAGAATGCTTCCTTATCAAATGCTGGCCAGTAAACTGGTGTGAACACATATTCAGCATAAGCGTTTTGCCAAATCAAATAGTTTGACAAACGCTTTTCGCCACTTGTTCTTATCATTAAGTCAACGTTTGGTAAGTCGTGAGTATATAAATAGTTTTCGAATATTTTTTCGTCAACCTCGTCTTCTTTAACTTTGCCTGATGCAATGTCTTCATGAAGAAGTTTTGCAGCTCTAACAATTTCAGGACGTCCACCGTAATTCAAACAAATATTAAACACGTATTTCTCGCAGTCTTTTGTTTCTTCTAAGGCTTTCTTGCAAGTTTCTTGTGTCTTCTCTGGCAAAGCACTAATGTCTCCAGAGATTCTTACTTGAATACGATCTTTTAACAAACGTTTTAATTGTTTCTTGAAAAAGATCTCGAGATAGTTGAAAAGTAATTTGATTTCAGTTCTTGGACGTTTCCAGTTTTCAGTTGAGAAAGCATAGAATGACATAACTCTTATATCGTATTCGATACAATAATCTAAAATTTCAGGTAACCTTTCGCATGCAACTTTGTGACCTGCAGTACGTGGTAAACCGCGTTCTTGAGCCCATCTTCCGTTGCCATCCATAATAAAAGCAATATGATTGATAGGCTTATTAAGTTCAACTTTTCTCTCGTTTTTCATATTGAAAATATTATACACATATGCGAGGGCTTATTAAAGTGTGTATACACAAAATAATGACAAATATTTCTAAAAGAAAAGAGGGCATTATACCCTCTTATAATCATCCAAATACAAATTTAGATAGACATGATTTCTTTTTCTTTAGCTGCGACAATTGAATCAATTTCAGCAATAATTTCATCAACGACTTTTTGAATTTCGTCTTGAACACGTTTCTTATAATCGTCTGTCATTTCTTCGCTGTCTTTAACTAAATCAATGTAATCGCGACGAATGTTTCTAACTGCAATTTTGCTATTTTCAGAAGTAGCTTTAGCTTTTTTGGCTAAATCACGACGTGAATCTTCTGTTAATGCAGGAATAACTAAACGAATTAAATCACCATCAACAATAGGATTTAAACCGATGTTACTTGCGCTAATTCCAGCAGCAACAGCTTTAACATCACCCTTATCATATGGCTTAACAACAAGTTGTCTTGGCTCTGGAGATGAGATTGAACATAAATCTTTAATGAACATCTTATCGCCATAATATTCACATTCAACACGATCAAGCATTGCTGGTGAAGCACGACCTGTTCTTAAAGTAGAAAGTTCTCCTTTCAAAGCTTCAACACTTTTGCTCATTTGAGCTCTAGCTTCTAATATAATTTCATCCATTTTTGTTTATCCTTTCATGATGGTTGTACCAACATCTTCACCTTTAACAACTTTTACAAAGTTCTCGGTTTTTGCCATGTTGAATACACGAACATCAATATCTTGATTAAGCAACATTTCAATTGCAGTTAAATCCATAACTTTTAGATTTTGAGCAATAATATCGGAACATTTAATCTCCTTATACATCGTTGCGTTTTTATTAATTCTTGGGTCATCGTTATAAATTCCATCGACTCCATTTTTTGCAACTAAAATAGCATTGCATTTAGTCTCAATAGCTCTTAATGTTGCACAAGTATCAGTTGTGAAAAATGGTTTACCAGTTCCACCACCGAAGATAACTACGTTACCTTCATTCATGTATTTATCTGCTAAATCTTTATCATAACTTTCACAAAATTGTTCCATCTTAACAGCAGATAAGACTAATGCTTTTCCACCGATTGAACGAATAGTATCCATTAAAGCAAAACTGTTTATTACAGTTCCTAGCATACCCATTTGGTCGCCAGTAACTCTATCGATACCTTTATTTGCGTTAACTAATTGACCACGGCAAATGTTGCCGGCGCCAATAACAACACATACTTGAGTACCAAGTTTTGTAATGTCTACGATTGCTTTTGCACAACTTAAAAGAGCCTTGCTATCATGAATACCATTTTGTCCGTCTCCAGCAAGTGCTTCGCCAGATAATTTAACTAAAACTCTTTGATATTTCATTGCAAGACTCCTTTGAAATTATTTAATTTGGCTCATTACTTCTTCAGCAAAGTTATCGACACGTTTTTCAATACCTTCGCCAACTGCGTAACGAACAAATTTAATTATATTAATGCCTTTTTCTTTCAAGACTTGTTCAACTTTCTTTTCGCCATCAAGTAAGTATTCTTGAGCTAAAAGTGTTGATTCTGATAAAGCCTTTTGGACCTTACGATCTGCGATTTGTGCAAGCATTTCTGCTGGTTTACCAGCAAGTTTTTCATCCTTCTTCATAAGTTCGAGTTGGATTTCTTTCTCGTGAGCTAATGCCTCTGCTGGAATATCAGCGGAAGAAATATAGAGTGGACTGTTAGCAGCAACTTGCATAGCAAGTCCTTTTGCTAATTCTGCGTCTTCTTTGCTTAAGACAACTAAGACAGCAATCTTACCACCCATATGGATGTAAGAACCAAAACCTTGGCCATCTTCTTTTTCTACAATTTCGAAGCGACGGAATGAAAGTTTTTCACCCATTGCAACTGTTGCGTCAGCATATAAACCTTCACAGGCTTTAATAGCGCAATCAATGCAAACACAATTGTTATTAACAACTGTGTCAATTGAATCTTCGACTAATTTGTGGAAACGATCGCCTTTTGCAACGAAGTCTGTTTCACAGTTAACTTCAGCAATGCATGCTTTGTTACCGAAGACTTTAACTTGTGCTAAACCTTCAGCAGCAATACGTGATGCTTTTGCTTGAGCCTTAGCAATGCCACGGCTTCTTAACCAGTCAACAGCTTTATCAATGTCGGAATTTGTGGCTTCAAGAGCTTTCTTGCAGTCCATCATTCCAGCGCCAGTACGTTCACGTAATTCTTTAATGAGTTCAATCGTGCTGGCCATTGTTATTTTTCCTCAGCTGATTTTTCTTCAGCTTTTTCTTCAGCTTTAGCAGCTTTGTTTTCTTCACGAGCTTTCTTATTTGCTTCGCGTTGTTCTTGAATCTTTTTAAATTTTTCTTCACGTTCTGCACGTGCTTTTTTGATAGCTGCAACTCTTTCAGCGTTGACTTTGTCGGCTTGACGAATTGCGTCTTTCATTGTAACTTCGCCTTCTTCAGCATCTTTCGTGTAAGCGATAACTGTATCAGCACCCTTTGCTTCACGGATAGCATCACATAAAACTGTGATAACTAATGTGACTGAACGTAATGCATCGTCGTTTGCTGGAATTGCAAAATCGAGTACATCTGGATCTGCATTTGTATCAGCAATACCAAATACCGGGATTCCTAATTTGTGAGCTTCTGAAACTGCATTGTGTTCGAGTTGTGGATCAACAACGATAACAGCATTTGGAAGCTTACGCATTTCTTTAATACCACCAAGGTTCTTTTCGAGCTTGGCTTGTTCTTTCTTAAGAAGAGCGATTTCTTTCTTTGTTAATTTGTCATATGAACCAGCTTCTTCCATAGCTTCTAATTCTTTTAATCTACGAATACGATTTTGAATAGTACGGAAGTTTGTTAAGGTACCACCTAACCAACGGTTAGTAATGTAGAATGTACCTGCTGCGTTTGCTTGTTCTTCGATTAATTCTTTAACTTGTGGTTTAACACCAACGAGTAAGACTTTGCCATCTTCTTCAACGATCTTTCTTAATGCTAAATAAGCTTCATTAATCTTTTCGGCTGTCTTTGTTAAGTCGATGATGTAAATACCGTGACGGGCACCATAGATGTATTTAGCCATCTTTGGATTCCATTTACGAGTGTGGTGTCCAAAGTGAGCACCGGCCTCGAGTAATTTGCGCATAGTGATGATTGGTGCGTTTTCGTCATGCATCACTGCAGCCATGACGTCTGTCTTTTCCTCAACTGCTTCTGCAGCTGGGGCGACATTTTTCTTTTCTTCGTTCATTATATGAACCTCCATTTGTTATGCCTCCATTACTTCTAACAACATCCCCCGTACTCGACCCCTTGGTCACGGGACTAGGACGTTGAATCCATAATGTGCGTAGTCTCTTAAAAAGAGCGTTTTAACTATAACACAGTTGAATTAATATACCAAATAGTTTTTACTATTTAATGTTTTTTTGCTCTTGGATGCGATGCTTTAAATTGATTGATCATCGCTTCATCAGTTACGTGAGTATAGATTTGTGTTGTATTTAAACTTTCATGTCCGAGCAACTCTTGAATAACTCTTAAATCTGCTCCACCTTCAAGTAGGTGAGTAGCAAAAGTATGACGTAATAAATGTGGATGTAAACCATAGTGACAACCAGTTTTATTTTCTATCTCTTTTAAGATGTATTCGACACCTCTAGAGGTTAATGGTTTTCCGTGTGTGTTGAAAAATAAATAACCTTCATCTTTTTGATTCATATTCTTTTGAAATAAAGTATCTCTACTTTGTAGAATATACGATTTTAAAGCTTTTTGAGCAGTTAAATTAAACGGAACTAAGCGTTCTTTTCTACCTTTTCCAAGTATACGAATCGTACGATTTCTTATATCAATATTGTTAAGCTTTATACTTACTAATTCAGAGACTCTAACACCTGTTGCATAAAGCAATTCAAGGATGCATTGATCTCTTAAAACCATCTCATCTTTTCTCTCGGAATTTAATTTAAAAAGGTTATCAATTTGTTCAATGTATAATGCGGTTGGATATTTAATTTCCTTCTTTGGTGAAGACATAAAAGTGAATGGATTTTTGTTGGTAAACTTTCGATTTACTAAAAAATCATAAAAATGCCTCAAGGAAGACATGCTTCTGCAAACACTTTTCTTTGAAATTCCTCTACTAAGTTCTTCTGATAAATAATTTCTAATGGCGGGTTGGTCTACTTCTGGAATATCCAATCCTAGTTTAAAAATGTATTCGCAAAAACTAACAATATCTCTTTCGTATGCTTTAACAGAATGAGCAGAAAAATTAAGGTTGTATTGAACGTATTCGATAAACGAGTCAATTTCTTTAATATTAGTCATTACTTTATCAGCTCTTTTCTCTTCAATATTCTAACCAAAAATCATTCAAAATTAAAACTGAATAGAAACTATTTATTTTTTTGTATTTCAAATGTATTTAAAATAAAAGATAAGCAAGCAAAGCTTACTTATCTTCATTATAATCTTCTCTATGTTTACACTTTGGATAATTTGAACATCCTAAGATTTTTTTACCCTTTAGAGTTCTGACATAAAGGTCTCCACCGCATTCAGGACATTTTTTAATTGCCTTCTTTGGTGCTTTGTCAGATTCCTTCTTTTGAATATAGTCGCATTCTGGATAGCCTGAACATGCAACAAATTTACGATGTGATTTCGACATTCTATACACAAGTGGTTTGCCGCATTTTGGACATACACCTGGAGCATATTCTATATTGTTTGTAGTTTCTCTATATTCACATTTTGGGAAGTTGGAACAACCGATGAATTGTCCATACTTTGAATTAATATAAACCAAAGGTTTACCGCAAACAGGACAATTACGTCCGACGTATTCTGGCTCATCTTTGTACATTTTCTTGTTAACATCTTCACAAAGCTTAAGGAATGGATAATAGAAATCTGTAAGAATCTTTGTCTTTGTTTCTACTCCGTTTAAGATTTTATCTAGATCTTTTTCCATTTGAGCAGTGTATTTAACATCAATTAATTTAGGGAAATACTTATTCAAAACATAAGCAGTTTTTGAACCTTGTTCAGTAATAGTAATTGAGCCTTTTTCGTTATGCAAATAATCACGTTTCACATCCAATAAAGTTTTAATTGTTGAAGCGTAAGTTGAAGGACGTCCAATGCCTTTATCCTCCATTAATTTAACAATCTTTGCTTCATTATAATGTGCAGGTGCTTCTGTGAATTTTTGTTCGTTTTTCATATCAACGACATTAAGAATGTCGCCAACTTGTAAATTTGGAAGATATGAAACAAATTCTTCTTCATCATCTTTATAAATTTTTGAATATCCTGGGAAGACATTAGCAACCACATCGGATTTAAAATTTATGCCTCCGCATTCGAACAAAATATTCATTACTTCATCTTTCTTAGCAGTCATAATGGATGCTAATGTGCGATCATAAATCAATTTATAAAGTTTATATAAAGATGGAGCGAGTTTGTTCTTTAATGATTCTGGGGTTCTATAAATATTTGTTGGACGAATAGCTTCGTGTGCTTCTTGTGAAGCGTTTGTTTTAACATATTTTCTATGTCCAACATATTCTTTGCCAAAATTATTATTAATAAACGCTTTTGCTTCAGCAGCAAATTCATTAGAAATAGCCGTGCTATCTGTACGAATATATGTGACTAAGCCAACATGTTCGTCACCTAATTGAACACCTTCATAAAGAAGTTGGGCTACTTTTGTAACATCCTTAGCCGCCATATGAAGCTTATTAATGGCTTCTTGCATCATTGTCGATGTTGTAAAGGCAGGTTTTGAATCTGTTGTTCTAAATGTTTTTGAAATGTTTTTGATTGTTGCAGTTTTTTGTAATTTAGCTACAAGCTCATCATTTTCTTTTTTGCTTAAAATCTTTCCATCTTCAGTTGATGGTTTATAGTTTGCGTGTAATTTAATCTTATCTCTAGATAAATCAAGACTTAAAGTCCAGTATTCTTCTGGTTTAAAATTCTTAATTTCTTCTTCATGATCGTAAATTAATTTCAATGTTGCAGATTGAACTCTACCTGCAGATTTTGAATGCATCTTTTTGTTGATGATTCCAGAAACTTTAAAGCCAATAACTCTATCAATAATTCTTCTTGTTTCTTGAGAGTTAACAAGATTCATATTAATGGTTCTTGGATTTGCAATCGCATGTTCAATTGATTCTTCTGTAATTTCATGGAATTCCAAACGTTTAGTCTTTTCTGGATCCAACTCTAAAATACGTGTAAGGTGCCATGCAATTGCTTCTCCTTCACGGTCAGGGTCGGTTGCAAGAATAACTTCGCTTGCTTTCTTTGCAGCATGTTTTAATTCATATACCGTAGCTAATTTTTGTTTATTTAAAACATAATTAGCTTTGAAATCGTTTTCTGGTTCAATTCCAAATCCACCAGTTCCACTGGTGCTTAAATCTACTAAATGCCCAACTGATGCCATAACTTCGTATTCAGCACCAAGATATTTTTTAATTGTAATGCATTTATGTGGAGACTCGACAATAACTAACTTCATAATATTTCCGCTAACTACTATAAATACCTAAAACCGCATTGTCAAAGCCCTATTATTATTAAAGAATTAATATATTTCTTTAAGATTTTTTAAAAAATTTTCATTCATTGTTTTCGGGCTTAAAATTGATCTCATCGTATATGTCTTCAACCTTCTCAGTAAGTGCGGCGCCCTCAGAAATAAGCATATTACATAAAGAGTTTAATGTTGCTAATTGAGGGACACAGCAAACACTTCTTCCCATCTGAATTGCATATGAAGTTGTAATGGATGTGCCGGATTTTTTACTAGCCTCAGTGACTAAAACTGCACGAGATAATGCTGCAATTATTCTATTACGCAAAGGAAAATGAAATGCATCAGGTTGAGACTTTGCTGGATATTCACTCAATAGCAAGTGTTCCTTTTTAATCTTCTTATATAAATCAAGATTTTCAGTTGGGTAGCACTTTTCAATTCCTGAACCCAAAATCGCAATTGTTTTTCCACCGTTTTCTATTGCGCTATTATGAGCAATTGAATCTATACCTCTAGCTAATCCTGAAACAATATTGAAATGTTTTGATAAATCCTTTGTAAGTTTTTCAGTCATTTCCTGCCCGTATGAAGTAAAAGCGCGTGAACCTACAACAGCAATATTTTTCATATAATCATTTAATAAAGAAATGTCTCCATAATAAAACAACACAAATGGCGGTTTCCAAACATTCTTTAAACAATCAGGATATTCTTCATCCAATAAAGTTAAAAAATTGCATTTATGTTTAGCAATCTCTTTTTCTACATCTTCTTCACTAAAATCACTTCTTTTATCACATATATCTCGATATATCTTATCCCAATTTCCTTCATTGATTATAGATAGATAAATTAACAATGTTCTTCCTTGTAACATAAAAATACCTCCTATATTCAAATAGGCAGGAATTTTAAATTTTTATCATTTTTCGTTAAAGTTTGAGACTATTTGAGACCAAAATCATCAAAAAGATTCATTTGTCCGTTAATAAATTGTTTAACTGGTTTATAAGAAACTCTATGAATATGTTCAATTGGGCCAAATTGCTTTAATGCATCCATATGTTTCTTTGTTCCATATCCTTTATGAATTTCAAAGCCATACTCTGGGTATTGCTTACCAAGTTCCCTCATCATTCGATCACGAGTAACTTTTGCAATAATTGAGGCTGCTGCAATTGGTAAAGTCTTTGCATCGCCTTTAATAATATCGATTACTTCAACATCAAAACCTTTAAGCGGCATTGCGTCTGTTAAAATCAAATCATAATTGTGCTTTAAATTATCAATTGCGTTTTTCATGGCAATTTTAGTTGCTTCATAAATGTTTACTTTGTCGATAGTATCGGCGTCAACAATACCAACACCGACTGCAATCGCATCTTTCATAATAACATCAAACAACATTTCTCTTTTCTTTTCTGAGATCTGTTTTGAATCATTAATTTCCTTATTATAATATGCGCGCGGGAGAATAACTGCACCTGCAACAACAGGTCCAGCAAGCGGTCCACGACCGGCTTCATCTACACCAACAATTAACTTAATGTTCTCTGAATAGAACTGATCTTGATAATCTAAAGGCATCTTGGTGTTCTCTCTAATGTAATTCTTCCAATTTTTCCGTTTTTAAACTCATTTAGAAGAACTTTCTCTGCTTTTTGGATATCTTCACCGTTAGAAGAAATTAAGCCCCTATTTTTAGCGATTTCCAAAAGTATCTCGTGTGGTTCTTTATCAATTGAAGTTAAATTGAATCTATTAATAAATTGCTCTTTGTAAAATTCACATAAAAATTTAACGAGTAATTCTGCTAACTGATCGGTTGGAAGAATATTTTCATTTATTGAACCAACTAAAGCTAAGTTAATTGCTTTCTCTTTGTCTTCATAACTTGATTGAAGAATACCCGGAGTATCTAAGAGCTCAAACTTATTCGAAACTTTAATCCATTGTTGAGCTTTTGTATGTCCTGGTTTATTTTGAACTCCTGCTGCATGACGTCTAGCAATTTTGTTAATTAAAGTTGATTTGCCAACATTAGGAATTCCAATAATCATTGCACGAATTGGTTGAGGTTTCATTCCTCTAGCCATTTCTTTTTTATGCTTATCGTCACCTAGTTTTTCTGCTTGAATAATAATGTTTTGCACATCTTTTTGGTTATTTAAATCAGCAAAAATCACTGCAAATCCATTATTTTTAAATTCTTCAACCCAAAGTTTACCTATTTCAGGATCTGCTAAATCAGACTTTGTTAAAACAACAAGTCTTTTTTTATTTTCAGTCAATTTATACAACTGCCAATTACGACTTGAAAAAGGAATGCGAGAATCAAGAAGTTCAATAACGCAATCTACAATTTTAAGCTTGTCTTGAATCTCATTTTTTGCTTTCTTCATATGGCCCGGAAACCAATGTACATCTTTTGGCATATTATAACCACCTTGGCCAATAGTGTTTTATATTAATTGGCACAATATTATCTTGTGTATTTGCAAGTGTACATACACCATTTAAACCAACTGCAACACCTAAGATTAAGCTCTTGTTAACTGGGCCTGTCTTTCTTGAGTCAAGAGAGTTTTCTCCGATACGATTATCGCCCATTACAAAGTATTCGTTTTCTCCTAAAGTAGTTGGAACAGTATATTCTTCTGTGTATGCACCATTTTTAACAAAATCTTGATCAACTGGTTGTTCAATAAATTCAAATAAACCAGAATTAGGATTTTTGACATACAACTTGCCATTTTCATTTAAGTCAGTACTAGAAGTTATATAGAATGTCTCACCCGGAAGAGCAATTACTCTTTTAATGTTGTATGAAATAATATCTTCTCTAGCTCTAAAAATAACAATTTTAAAGCGACCAATCTTGTTAATAGCAGTTTGATGTGTATCCATAAAACCATAATCAACATCGTAATCTCCATCAACGTTGCCTGGAATTCTTCTTTCGCCAATAGGTGTTCCATTACTATATTTAGCGTTTTTATTTAAAGTTGGGTACATCGATTGTCCGTTAACCCAAAATGGTGTGAAATATGTTTTCTGAAAAATAACTGTTCCGGTTAACGCAACGGCAACAGTAAAAAGAGCAATCGAACCAACAAGTGCAATTGTTTGCCAAATTTTCTTAGTTTTAGGTTTCATATTTTTACACATGCACACATATTATACTCTAGAACTTTACACAAACCATAGGTTTTGCCACCCTTCTAATTTAGCAAAAATAAAAAAGTCCGCATAATGCGGACTTAGTGTCATTGTTACGTATTAGATTGATTCTTTAATACGGGCGGCTTTGCCTGAGAGTTTACGTAAGTAAGTAATTCTACTTCTACGAACTTTACCGCGTCTAACAACTTCAATACTAGCGATTACTGGTGAGTTGATTGGGAAAGTTCTTTCTACACCGACACCTGAAGAAATTTTTCTTACAGTGAAGGTTTCGCCGACACCGGAGCCACAGCGTTGCATAACGACGCCTTGGAAGACTTGAATACGTGATTTTTCATTTTCGATAATTTTAACGCTAACTTTGACTGTATCACCAGCTTTGAATTCTGGGATATCTTTCTTAATTTGACGAGCGTTAACTTCGTTAATTAAATTTGTGTTCATTGCCTATACCTCCTTCTTTAACAAGTATAACTTAAGGTATTCATATCATGACTTGAAAGCGGAATGCCTGCAGCTTAGTTTACACCAAGCGAAATAGATAATACCAAATATATATTTGTTATGCAAGTTTTATCGGTGTTAAGTATTTTTACTTGACACCACTTATATCTTTAGATAACATAATACTCGTTTGAAGGAGATAAAAATATGTCAGTTAAAATTAGAATGACCAGAATCGGCCGTAACAAAGAAGCTATCTACCGTATCGTTGTCGCAGACAGCAGATTCGCAAGAGATGCACGTTACATTGAACAAATCGGATTCTACAATCCAGCCAATGGCGAAAAATCAGCCGATATCAACGAAGAAGCAGCTATTAAATGGTTACTTCGTGGTGCTCAACCATCAGATTCCATTCGTACACTTTTCACAGAAAAAGGAATCATTGCTAAGTACTTATCAGCTAAAAAAGGTAAATAATAATGGATTTCGAAAAGATTATTCATACAATCGTCGATCCAATGCTTATTAAACCAGAAGCTATTTTAATTCGTGAACTCCCAAGTGAAGATGAAGATACAATCACATTCCTCATTTGTGCAGAGAATGAAGACACTGCTCGTTTAATTGGTAAAAAAGGTACAGTTGCAAATGCATTAAGAGAATTAGTCTCAGTTGCTGGCAAAGCCAATAACAAGAGAATTCATCTTAAATTTGAATCGTTTGACGAAGAAAAATAATGGAGTTTCTTGAAGTAGGACGAATTGTTAAAACAATTGGTCTTAAAGGCGAAGTTAAAGTCTACCCCTCTACTCATTTTCGTGATTCTCGTTTCAAGAAAGGGGGTCACCTTTTTGTTTTAGATAACGAAAATAATATTGTTCGAGAGTTAGTTGTTAAATCCCACAAAATTAACGGAGATATGGACAATTTATTCTTTGAAGGAATTAATTCGATTGAAGAAGCAGAAGCGTTGGGTAGAGTTTTTCTCCATGTTCAAAAAGATAGAAATTTCTTAAAGAAGGATCAATATTTCTTTTCTGATTTAATTGGATTAAGTGTTATTTTTGATAACAATCAACCAATTGGAACTGTAAAAGCAGTTGAAGAATTTTCGAATTACGCAACACTAAGAGTTAAAACAAAAGGTCCAAAAGATGCTTTTGTTCCGTTTATTAACGCTTTCATTAAATCGGTTGATCTTGAGAAAAAAGAAATCGTTGTAAATTATATTGAGGGTTTATTATGAGAATCACTATATTAACTTTATTCCCTTCAATGTTTGACGGTTTCAAAGAAAACTCAATTATCAAACGTGCAATCGGTAAAAATATTGTTGAAATTAATGTTGTTGATATACGTTCATACACAAAAGATAAATATGGACGCGTAGATACACCACCAGTTGGAGGAGGAGCGGGTTTAATTATGAAGTGTCAGCCTATCGTTGACGCAATCAAAGCTAACTCCACTACATCAACTAGAAAAATACTTCTTTCACCAAAAGGTGAAACATATAGTCAAACTAAAGCAAAAGAATTGACAAAACTTGACGATATCTTATTGCTTTGCGGTCACTACGAAGGAATAGACCAAAGAGTCAACGATTATATCGACGAAGAGGTTTCTATTGGAGACTATGTCCTAACTGGAGGAGAAATAGCTTCTATGGCTATTGCAGATTCAGTTATTAGACTTCTTGATGGAGCAATAACGGACGCATCACTTGATGAAGAATCATTTGAAAACAACGCTCTTGAATATCCTCAATATACTGAACCATCAGATTTTGAAGGAAAAAAGATACCAGAAATTCTTTATACAGGAAATCATTCTGCGATAGAAAAATATCGTAGAAAAGAAGCTCTTAGAATCACACGCCAATATCGACCAGATCTATTTGCTAAAATCAAATTAAGCAAACAAGACCTTAAACTTCTAAAAGAAATTGATGAAGGAATTGAAGAACCTAAATGGTTACTCGACGCCTTAGAAAAAGGTAAAAAATTCATTCACAAAAAATAAAAAATAGAACCTCAATTACGAGGTTCTTTTCTTTAAAAAGAAAAAGGATGTCTCGAGAGACATCCAATTTGTTTATTTTTAATATTAGAAGAATACGCCTTCTGCAGCTTCCTTAATTGCAGCACTTGCTGTAAATGGAACGCGTGTTTGATAACCAGATTTTGCAGCAGCGGCTTTCTTTGCCCAACGAGAATAGATTTGAGTATTCCATTGGCCAACTAAATCGTTGTAAAGTTCACGAGCAGCTGTAATTTCTTGTTGAAGATACATGTTTTGTTGCATGACATCAGCAATTTCTTGATGTGATTTGAGATCTGGGTAGTTTTCAAATGCAACATTGATGTTGTGTTCAACTGCGTCGAGTTTGCTTTGAAGTTCATTACGAGCTTCATCTGGGTTTGCATTGTTTCCTGAACGGAGTTTTGCAATCTCGGTAAATGTTTCTTTATCAAGATTAACCGCCTTATCAAGAAGCTTTGCGGCGTTTTGGAGGATAACAACACGTTGTGTCATGTAGTTATCAATTGTAGATGCAGCTTGTTGAAGTTTTTGTTGTAATTGTTGGAAGTATGTTTTTGCGTGTGCCTTTTTGAAGGTATAAACAATACCGCCAATAATGAAGATAAACCAAACTGCGACATTAACGAACTTGTCTGCGCCGTCTAATGTAACTGTTAATTTCTTATCAATTACATGGACATCTTGACCAGCTGCGTTAATGGTGCTGCTATCTCTTTCGTCTAATTCATTTGCCATTTTTATGATTCCTCCTATTTGAATCGTTTTTATTATATTTAATTCTTCTTAAATATAGAAGAAATATTTTTATCAAGGTCGTCGCTATTGCCACCATTTGTTACTCTACCAAGTAAACCTCTAATGTAATGCGATGCGACATCTTTGCCATTACTGGCCTTCCATGATTCATAATTTGATCTTGTTCCACCAACGTTTCTAACCTCGAAAATGTTATCTGCGTCGACACGATCATATCGAGTCCAATGAACTGGAACATTATGAATGTATCCATCTCTTCCTCTTACTGGAATATAATCAGTCATTGGAGTTGTTTCATATGAATATGAATGTACGTTAACTTTATCGTTTTCACCAGACCTAGAAAGGAATCTAGTTTTTAAGACTAATGGAAGGCTTGTATCTGCTTTGTCAGGCATAAAGCAATCCTTGTCCATACCATTAGCAACAACTTCGTGTTCTGCTGTTGGAACGTTTTGTCCGTAATCTTGGTCATAGATGTATTCGTGTGACTTATGATTTTGATACATTGGAATAGACATCAAAGGTGCTAAATCAAAATACAATCTCTTAATAAATTCATCACAGTATTCGATAAATCTTGCTTTTGATGCCTCATAGCAATAATCAACGAATAATTCTGGATCAGCCGAATAATCAAATCCTTGTGAGTGTTGCGAAACAACAACGTTAACTTTCTTTCTCTTGTAAATTGAGAAATCGTCTCCGTATGGAAGAGGATTTTCGATTAAGGAAACAAAGTTTACTTGTGCTAAAGGTGTAAAGAGCAATCTGAATTGAACTTCGTTATCACGATCTGTGCAGTTGAATAATGCATCAAATTTATCGTTACCTAATTTTGTAAAATTCTCACCTTTTTTCAATGCTTTATCAGCACGTTTTTGAAGTTCTTTAGTTTTCTTATCGATAAATTTTTGTAATTCTTTTTCGTTAAGTCCACATGCACCACAAGGTTCACGTGAGAAACTTAAATCTGGAGCAGCTTCATTACCATAAATCAATTTTGTTAAATATGAATAATGTGGAGCGTCATGGTATGCATAGGCGTGTAATGTTTCTGTATGTGTAACAGTATATGTTCCACCCTTTCCGTTTGAGTGGGTTGTTGTCCATGTAATTGTAAGTTCGCCCTCATACTTTTTAGGCTTAAATTCATTATTGAATGTTTTTTGTAAAACGAATGGGTTGCCGTGAATATTTCCCGACAAAACCCCTACAATTGAGGTATCTTCATCACAGTCAAAATTGAATCCAAACTTGTCTCTTAAGTAAACATATTTACCCATTGAGAAGTATTGATCTAAGTCAATAATTGGGGTGCATCTTTCCATTACAATTGCAGGCATATTCCAATCGAATAATGCGTTTAATGAAGCCATGTCTGCATAACACTTGCTTAACATGTCATCTCTTTTTTGTTTAGCTTCAGTTAGTTCTTGATTAAGAGCAGCAATACGATTTTTCATCGAAGTCTTAATTAAGACAATCCAAAGAACTGCTAATCCAACGCATCCTGCTGCGATTAAAAACATAAACCATAATGAACCTTGAGCTTGAACTATGTCTAAGACCCCAATGGCAATACATGCTGCAGCGGCTACAAAGAAAAGTACTGTTAAAAAGATTAAGAATCCTTTTAACCCTTTTGCACTTCCGAGTTTTCCTTCGATTTTTTTAACTTGTGCGCTTAATTCGTTGTAGTGTTTGACGTGCACTTCGTTTTCTGCAGGATTTGTTCCTGCGTCTTTTGTTAATTTTCCGAAGTATTGTTCAGCAGCTAAATGATACTTTTTATCTAAGCCATTGACGAAGTTGTCTCTTGGCTTATAAATTGCTTCTTTTGTTTCAGGCATTTTTAGAATCCTCCCATTCCGCCGAGTCCGCCTAATCCTCCAGGTGGAACACGACCTGATTTTTGCATTTGCTTAACCTGCTTCATCATTTCTTTCATTTGCTCATACTTTTTAATGACACGATTGATATCGGCATTTGTTTTTCCTGAACCTTGAGCAATACGAACTTTTCTTGAGTTCTTTAGGATTTCAGGATGTTTTCTTTCCTCTGGAGTCATTGAGTTAACAATTGTCTCCAAATTTTTCATTTCCTTTTCTGCAGCGGCTTTTTGTTCTTCACTAATCGATGGCATTCCAGGAATTAATTTTAGCAATCCTCCTAGCGAGCCCATCTTATTAATACGTTTCATTTGAACAACCATATCTTCTAGTGTGAACTCTCCATCCATCATTTTCTTAGCTTCTTTGCGGGCTTCTTTTTCATCTATCTCCTCTTGAACTTTTTCAACAAGAGTCATGACATCGCCCATTCCTAAGATACGATCAGCCATTCGATCTGGGTGGAATGCATCTAAGTCGGTTAATTTTTCACCTAAACCAGCAAATTTAATTGGTATGCCTGTTAAGTATTTAATTGATAATGATGAACCACCTCGGGCATCACCATCCAACTTAGACATAATGATTCCAGTAATCGTTAGGTTTTCATGGAAAGCGTTGGCTACATTAATTGAATCTTGACCAGACATCGCGTCTACAAGAAGCAATGTTTCATCAGGTGAGATTTCTGCAGTTATATCTTGAAGTTCTTTCATTAAAGGAGCATCAATTGATAGTCGACCAGCAGTATCAAGAATCAATACATCATAATGTTCGTTGTAAGCTTTCTCTTTTGCTTTCTTAGCAATTTCAACTGGGTTAACATTTGTACCCATTTGGAACACTTCAACGCCAACTTTATCACCAACCTGACATAATTGATCAATAGCAGCTGGACGATAGACGTCTCCAGCAGCCAATAAGACCTTTTTGCCAAGCTTCTTTTTCATTAAGTTTGCAAGTTTGCCAGCAGAAGTAGTTTTACCAGTACCTTGCAAACCAACAAGCATAATTATCGTAGGTTTATTTTTTTGATAATTGAGTTCGGTTTCGCCACTTCCAAGAAGTTCAACAAGTTCGTCGTGAACAATTTTAACAACCATTTGTGATGGATTTAATTTTGTGTAAACTTCCTGTCCAACAGCTTTTTCTTTAACGGAATTTGTAAACTCTTTAACAACTTTAAAATTAACATCGGCTTCAAGAAGGGCAATGCGAACTTCTTTAAGCATTTCGTCCATATTTGCTTCGGTTAAGCGAGCTTGACCACGAAGCTTTTTAAATATTCTTTGAAAACGTTCAGTCAATGATTCAAATGCCATTTTTAATTCGCTCCTCCACTTTATCTAATACTTCACTTTGTTCTTTATTTGATTCTTTCTTCAAGGAATCGAAAACTTTGCAAATTCCTAATTTTTCTTCGTAATTATCAAGCTTTTCGCGTCCTTTCTTGAGTGTATCACTTACAGCAGTTCTTGTTATATTTCTGTTTTCAGCAATCTCAGAAAGAGAAAGATTTAATTGATAATAATCTTGCATAATCTCCAGTTGAGACATAGTTAAAAGACGACCATAAATGTCTAATAAACGATTAATATAAATTGTCTCTTCTAAATCATTCATTTGTTTCACCTAAACACAATCCATATAAATATTTATCAAGATCGAATTCTTCCAAATCTTCCATCTTTTCACCTAGTCCAATAAAACGAACTGGGATACCTAACATATCTCTAATAGCAAGAATAATTCCACCCTTACTTGTGCCATCCATTTTTGTAATAACAATTCCAGTTAATTTAATGCAATCTAAGAACTGTTGAGCTTGAGATAATCCGTTCTGTCCTGTTGTAGCATCAATAACTAAAAATGCTTCATGAGGTGCATCTGGAATTTCTTTAGATATGACTCTAGAAATTTTTGCTAATTCATTCATTAAATTAACTTTATTTTGAAGTCTTCCAGCGGTATCAACAATAAGTAAATCAATGCCTTGTTCTTTAGCTTGTTTTGCACCATCATAGGCAACACTTGCTGGATCGCTTTCAGGCTTTCCTACAACAATCGAACAATTAAGTCTATTTGCCCAAATTGTAAGTTGTTCAGTTGCACCAGCTCTAAATGTATCAGCGGCACAAAGCATAACTTTCTTGCCTTGTTTAATATAACGATATGCAAGCTTAGCAATAGAAGTAGTCTTTCCAACACCATTAACACCAGCAACTAACAAGACAGTTGGTCCTTCTCTATCAAAGGTAATCTCATTAATAATGTCGCCACCCTTATTGGCATAGCCCATAAACATCTTATCAACAACTAATTCATTAATAACTTTAGGTTCTTTGATTTTTTGGCTTTTTGATTCTTCCAAAACTTCATCAATAATTCTTAATGAAAGATTAACGCCAACATCTGCTTCAATTAATATTTCTTCAAGTCGCTCAAAATATTCTTCGTTAACTTCTTTATAACGCTTTGAAAGTTCGTCTAATTTACTAGCGAAATTAGTACGAGACTTAGCCATTCCTTCAACATATGTTTCAGTTTCTTGTTTCGGCTTTTTTGAGAATTTTTCTTTAAGAAATTTGAATAAGCCCATTATTTACCTGCCTTTTTATGTAAAGCGTCTTTTGCCGCCATTTGTTCTGCTTCTTTTTTTGTTCCGCCTTCGCCTTGTCCAATAACTATTCCATCAAACATAACTGTTGAAACGAAATGTTTATTATGTGCTGGGCCAGTTTCAGAAATTATTTGGTATGTAACTGATTCTCTATGTTCAACTTGCATGAGTTCTTGCAAACGAGATTTGTAATCTTTTAAATCTTCAAGTTGGAACTTTTGAATATCTCTATATAAAGTTGTAATTAAAAATTTTCTTACATTTGAAAATCCTTGATCTAAAAACATTGCACCAACAAATGCTTCAAAAATATCTTCAAGAACGTTGTCACTATCTTTTACATTTCTGCTAAAAGAATTTCCAACTCTTACGTATTCATGGAAGTGTAATTCACGAGCAAAATCAGCTAAAGAATGTGTTGAAACGAGTGCGGATTTTAATTTAGTTAAATCGCCTTGATTCATATCAGAACGTGACTTATATGCAAGTTCAGAAACAATACAACCTAAAACAGAATCACCCAAGAATTCTAAGCGTTCATAATCGTGATGTTTTGTTTTTGCATCACCATTAAAACTAGAGTGAGTGAAAGCCATCTCGTAGAGTTCAACATCCTTCGCTTCTATTTTAATTTTCCTAAGCAAATCTCTAATATCTTTCATTATTTAAGTTTTTCTTGCAATTCTTTTACAAGACCTTTCTTGGCTAGATTATAAGCAATCATCATTGAATAAAAGAACGAATCTGGATCAGCATTTCCGTGAGCCTTTACAGGGATTGTATTAACTCCAATAAGGAATGCTCCACCAACTTTTTTATAATCCATTTTATCTTTCAAACGATTGAAACCTTTCTTGGCGAAAAGATAACCAATCTTTGTACTTGCATTCATCTTAAATGCATCCTTAATCATAGCAGACATCATCTTTGCCATGCCTTCACTACTCTTGAGGAAAATGTTTCCAGTATATCCATCAAAGACAACAACATCTGCCTCGCCTTTTAAAACATAACGAGCTTCTATATTACCTTTGAAACCCGGCATGTCTTTCATTAATTGATATGCTTCTTGTCCAACAGGAGAACCTTTGCCTTCTTCACTTCCGTTACTTGCTAAATAGAAGTTAGGTTCATCTTTACCAAAAATGAGCTTGTAGTATGCTTGACCCATCTTAGCGAATTGGACTAACTCAATTGGTGTATTAACATTACTTGCACCAACATCTAGCAATACAGCATATTTGCCTTCTTCTAATGTTGGGAAAGGAGTAATTAAAGCAGGACGATCGACACCGTCCATCTTTTTGCAAATTAAAGTTGCAAGAGAAAGGAATGCGCTCGTAGATCCAGCAGAAACGATACCATCAGCCTTTTGTTCAACAACTTGTCTACATGCAATGTTTACAGAAGAATCTTTCATTCTCATTGCTTGCATAACATGACATTCCATTGGAACAACTGTTTGTGAAGGAACGATTGTTGCTTTACCTTTAAGAGCTTCAAGTTCTTCTTCTTTTCCAACTGCAATAATTTCACAGTCTTTAATTTCATTCAAAAAACGTTCTACTGCAGGAACTGTAGCTTTTGTGGAATTGTCTCCACCCATCATATCAATTACTAATTTAATCATATAATTTCTCCTTAACTATTCTATCACGCGAATTATTAATATCACAAAGAAAACATTATATGTTTATTGAATGATAAATTATATTCGTATGTCTAATAAAAATTAGAAAGAAAAAGAGGCCTATAGGCCTCTATATAATTTTATTCAACTCCTATCAAGAATGAATAAACAGGTTGTTTTCCAACTTGAATATCGAATTCTACATTTGGATAAGTTTTTGGAAGCATTACTTCAATCTCTGCTAATGTCTTATCATCAATATCTTCACCAACGAAGATTGTAACTAAATAAGAATCGTCATCGATCATTTGTTTAAGCAGCTTCTTTAAAGCGGTAACTTTATTCTTTTCGCATACAACAATCTTTTTATCAAAGATTCCCACGAAATAATCCTTGTAAACTTTAAAGCCATCAACTGTTGTATCTTTGATTGAATAAGTAACAGAACCTGATTTGAGATTCGCAAATGCTTCTTTCATTGCTTCAGTGTTTTCATCAGCAGATGCATCTGGATTAAAAGCACTTGCAGCAACAATACCTTGAGGAATTGTTTTTGTAGAAATAACTCTAACATCAACTTCCTCACTTAATACGTCTGCAGCTTGAAGTGCAGCCATAATAATATTTGAGTTATTTGGAAGAACGTAAACCACTTTTGCAGAGCATGATTTTATTGCAGACATAATATCTTCAATTGATGGATTCATAGTTTGTCCACCGGAGACAATTTTATCAACGCCTACTTCTTTGAAGTAGTTATCGATACCTTCACCTGCAGAAATTGCAACAATTGCAGATTCTTTTGTTGGTACAAATTTCTCTTCTTTTACAGGCTTAGATTCCTCTAAATTTTCAGGTTCACAAGAGATGTTTTCGATGCTTACTTTCGAAAATTCACCAAATGATTGAGCATAAGTTAAAACAGCTCCAGGAGTCATTGTGTGAATCTTAACAGAAACCTTTTCATCATCTGCATCAACAACGACATTATCGCCGCGAGTGGATAATGTATTTAAAAATTTAGGTTGAATAAATTCTTTTTTGGTTTCTGCTGGACCGAGTTTAAGTATGAAGGACATCTGATAACCAGCATCTTCACTAATTTTGTTTTTGTCCATTGAAGTAGCAACTGCTTTATCAATAAATGCACCATTCAATGCACTTAACATACCTTCAAGAATTTTAACTAAACCAGCACCACCAGAGTCAACAACTCCAACTTCTTTTAAAACAGGTAAAAGATCAGGTGTTCTCTTAAGAGAAGCCTTAGCTTCACTTACAAGATATGCCATCGCTTTTTCTAAAGACATATCTGAACTAACTTTAGAATTCAAAGCTTCGCTTGATTCGCGAATAACTGTAAGAATAGTACCTTCAACAGGTCTCATAACAGCTTTATAAGCAATGGCAGAACCATTTGCAAAAGCGTCAGCTAAATCTTGTACCTTAATAACCTTTTTATCTTTTAAAGATGCAGCGAATCCTCTAAAAATCTGACTTGTAATAACGCCTGAATTTCCACGAGCACCCATTAAAAGTCCACGTGAGAATAAATTAGCAATTGTATAAGCGTCGCCATCATTACGATTTTCAATTTCTTTAGCACCACTTGTTAATGTTAGATTCATGTTCATACCCGTATCGCCATCTGGAACAGGGAAAACATTTAAAGCATCAATCTCTGGATAGTGGTTATAAAGATTGTTTGCAGCGGATACGAGCATTTGTTTTAATAATTGTCCATTAATTGAGCGCATATTAATCAATCCTCTTCAAATTTTGAGCGAAAATGTTTACTTTCTTAACTTTGATTTCGAAAGTTTTTTCTAAAACATATTTAACGCGTTTTTGTACTTCATTTAAAACTTCGGTAATCTTAACGTTAAAAGCAATAACAAGGTAAAGATCAATTTCTATACCCTTCTTGTCTTGGCTAACAATAACGCCTTTTGACAAATTATCTTTTTTAAGAATTTCAGCAATAATTGAATTCTTTTTAGCAACACCAACAACACCGTAACATTGAAGTACGGCATCTGCAGCTACTGATGCAATTGCATCATTGCTAATGTTAATGGAACCGAATTTTGTTTTTGTTTTTACTGTCATATTAATTTCTAGATATTAATATCTATCGCCATAATATAGCATATAAAGATAATAAAAGCAAAAAAGCCTTAGATTAATCCAAGGCTAAAAGTTTAACTAAATCATATTCAAAGTTGCCATACGCAACTATCAAATGGTTTCCACAAGGACTGGTTAATAAATTATCAACAGGTTCATTAAATCGAACTTTTATTTGGGTTCTGCATAGGTTGTTTTTATATAAAGAATTAACAATTTTCCCTGCAAAAACGCTAAATTTTGTTAAATCTGAATTAAGTTTAAATATTGTAACTGCTTTTTTATCAAGTTCACCTTTAATAGCTACTCCAATACCGCTTTCAAAGTGAGTATCTAAGGAATATTCTTTGCACATATTTAATGGTAATGTGCAGTGAGCAAGATATGCATAATTTTCTTCTTGATTAAGATAACTTGGGTTACATTGGAAAGATACTTTCTTAAACACTTTATTTATTATGTGCATTGAAAGCAAGGCAGGAATATCGCCTTCACAAGCACTTGTTATTTTCTTTGAATTTAATATTGCCAAACCTAAGCAACTTGTAGAATGAGCAGTATCTAAAAGATCAAAGCATCTTACTGTTAAGCCTTTAAGGTTATAATCTTTAACAATTTTACTTAAGGCACTATAAATTTTTAATGCTTTTTTAAGTTCTTCTTCGCTAATTTTTTCATTAATAAGTTTTTTGTATTTTGCAAATTCTAATGGAGTGGCTTGGTTAATATACTTTTGGAAAACATCAAATGGAATATCGACTAATTCTACACCAAAAACTTCCTTAGCTTTTTGATAGTTAACACTACTTGCAATCAACCAAGGAGATGGCTCTCCGATAACACCTAGACATTCATTTTCTAACACTTTAATTTCAGGTTTTAAATTAAGGTTAAAAATAATATTGTGTTGGTGGTTTGTAAGCAATTCTTCTCTTACTTCTAAAGGTGTTCCGTGATACAAATTATATGAAAGTTTCTTACTATGTAAGAAAGATGCTATTTCTAATGCTGCTGGAAGGGAGTTATTTGAGTCCATTGCAATGATTGTGTAAGGGGCTTTAGATTTACTATAAATTTGTTTAAATTCCTCTTCTGTTCCACCGCTGGAAATAAAGAAAACTTCACCTTCAAAAGGAATGGTTTCAATGTCTATTTCTTTAATAAAAGCATCAGTATCTTTTTTACATTGTGGGTTAGATTTGCTAACCTCTGATCTTAAAAATTTAATTTGTTTCTTTTCCATAATTATCCCACTGTATTAACTAAATAAATGTTGTAAATCGCTTGACTTGTAGCGTTTTTATATGTAATTTCTGCAGTCATTTTTATATAAATTTTTTCACCATATGGAGGGAATTTATTTTCATAGAATGAAACTGTTGCATGAGGCAAATTTGGATTAGTTGGAGCATGAAATTGAGTGTAAGTTGAAGGTTCAAAAGTCCATTTCAACGTACATTTTTCAATTGATTTTTCTGGCTGTTCAAACCATGTTGAAAGTATCAAACTAGTCTTGTAAATTGGCTTTCCAACTTCTCCATGAGGAGGCATCCATGGTTTATAAACCATGTTTACTCCCATTTCGCCTTGATACATTACGTGAGAACCGTCTCTACCACGCGAAATTTGAGCAATTGCGTCGCACTCAGCAACTTCATCAGCCTTTAATTTATTAAAGGCGTAATCGCCGTTTTGTCCACAGCTAGCTAAAGCAAGTGGAAATAGTAAAAGAGGGATTACTTTGAAATTACATTTCATATGTAAACATTATATATTAATTTGAATATTAAATAAAACGCTATAAAAGAAAAAAGCCCGGCGGCTCGCTATTCTCCCCAACGAATTGGATACCTTCGCCACTACGGTGCTTAACTTCTGTGTTCGGGATGGGAACAGGTGTGTCCACCGCGCCATCGTCACCAGACTTTTTTCGATTCAGAGACTTAATCTCTGAAAACTAGATATTATTTTATCACATGTTCTCAAGTATGTTACTAAATTACCCAATATTTTACTTTTTTGTAGATTCGTAAATCTTATATAATTATGAAATTAAGTCCTCGACCTATTAGTATCACTCGACTGAATGCATCACTGCACTTACATCTGTGACCTATCAACCCGTTAACATTACGGGGGTCTTACTTCTTGCGAATGAGAAGTCTAATCTTGTGGTTGGCTTCATGCTTATATGCTTTCAGCATTTATCCGTTCCGTAGGTAGCTACTCGGCCATGCCACTGGCGTGACAACCGACAGACCATTGCTACGTCCATCCCGGTCCTCTCGTACTAAGGACAGATCCACTCAAACTTCTTGCGCCCACGACAGATAGGGACCAAACTGTCTCACGACGTTTTGAACCCAGCTCGCGTACCACTTTAATAGGCGAACAGCCTAACCCTTGGAAGGTACTTCCCCTCCAGGATGTGATGAGCCGACATCGAGGTGCCAAACCTGATCGTCGATGTGAACTCTTGGATCAGATCAGCCTGTTATCCCCAGGGTAGCTTTTATCCGTTGAGCGACGGCCTTTCCACTCAGAACCGCCGGATCACTATGCCCGTCTTTCGACCCTGCTCGACTTGTAGGTCTCGCAGTCAAGCACCCTTATGCCATTGCACTCAATGTATGATTTCCAACCATACTGAGGGTACCTTGGGGCGCCTCCGTTACACTTTGGGAGGCGACCGCCCCAGTCAAACTACCCGCCTAACACTGTCCCCAGACCTGTGAGATCTTAGGTTAGATTAGCCGCCAATCAAGAGTAGTATCCCAACGTTGACTCCATCGAAACCAAAGTCCCGACTTCAAAGTCTCCTACCTATCCTGTGCATAATTAACAGATAATCAATATTAAGTTATAGTAAAGCTCCATGGGGTCTTTCCGTCTAGTCGCGGGTAACCTGCATCTTCACAGGTATTAAGATTTCACCGAGTCTACAGCTGAGACAGCGCCCAAATCGTTACGCCTTTCGTGCGGGTCAGAACTTACCTGACAAGGAATTTCGCTACCTTAGGACCGTTATAGTTACGGCCGCCGTTCACTGGGGCTTCAAATCAGGGCTTCGCCTTGCGGCTAACTCCTCCTTTTAACCTTCCAGCACTGGGCAGGCATCACCTCATATACATCGCCTTGCGGCTTAGCATAAAGCTATGTTTTTGTTAAACAGTTACCTGGGCCTCTTCACTGCGGCTCTCTCGCGAGAGCACTTCTTCTTGCTAACTTACGAAGTAATTTTGCAGAGTTCCTTAACAACAGTTAACTCGCTCACCTCAGGATACTCTCCTTGACCACGTGTGTCCGTTCTCGGTACGGGCCGAATATACTTAAGCTAGCAGCTTTTCTAGAGAGCTGGCATCACCGACTTCGCTACTTGGATTGCTCCGTTCACTCCCTCACAGCTTCCCCTTAATGTTGGACGGATTTGCCAATCCAACGGGTACCTTGCTTCGCCTGAAATCCAATAATCAGGTACGGTTAGCCTTCTCTGTCACTACATCGCATATATTCGGGTACAGGAATATAAACCTGCTGTCCATCGACTACGCCTTTCGGCCTCGCCTTAGGTCCCGACTAACCCTGGGAGGACGAACCTTCCCCAGGAAACCTTAGTCTAATGGTGAATGGGATTCTCACCCATTATCGTTACTTACACCGGCATACTCACTTCCATTCGGTCCACAAGTCCTTACGATCTTGCTTCGTCCCTCATGGAACGCTCCCCTACCACTTTAGATAAATCTAAAATCCGTAATTTCGGTATTATGCTTAGCCCCGGTAAATCTTCGGCGCGGAGGCGCTCGACTAGTGAGCTGTTACGCACTCTTTAAATGGTGGCTGCTTCTGAGCCAACATCCTAGCTGTTTAAGTACCTCTACATCCTTTAACACTTAGCATAAATTTAGGGACCTTAATTGACGGTCTGGGCTGTTTCCCTTTTGACCATGGAGCTTATCCCCCACAGTCTGACTGCATGAGTAAATTTGATGGAATTCGGAGTTTGATTGTATTCAGTACCGATAAGCTCGGCCATCACACATTCAGTGCTCTACCTCCACCAAACAATGTTCATACGCTAGCCCTAAAGCTATTTCGGGGAGAACCAGCTATCTCCCAACTCGATTGGAATTTCTCCCCTATCCACAAGTCATCCGCGGGCGTTTCAACGAACGTCGGTTCGGTCCTCCAGTGGGTTGTACCCCACCTTCAACCTGCTCATGGATAGATCGTCGGGTTTCGGGTCTATGAAATGATACTTTCGCCCTATTCAGACGCGCTTTCGCTACGGCTCCGTCTCTTCGACTTAACCTTGCATCACATCATAACTCGCCGGTTCATTCTTCAATAGGCACGCTATCACCCATTAACGGGCTCTAACTTTTTGTAAGCATACAGTTTCAGATTCTTTTCACTCCCCTCCCGGGGTTCTTTTCACCTTTCCCTCACGGTACTGGTTCACTATCGGTCACTAAGGAGTATTTAGCCTTGGGGGGTGGTCCCCCCGGATTCCCACAAGATTTCACGTGCCTCGTGGTACTCAGGATACTCTCTGCTCTTTCTGCTTTTCACCTACAGGATTGTTACCTTCTGTGATTGGCCTTCCCATGCCATTCGGTTAAGCATCCATCACGTGATGAGAGTCCTACAACCCCGGACCCGTAAGTCCGGTTTGGGCTGTTCCCTGTTCGCTCGCCGCTACTGGGGGAATCGAGTTTTCTTTCTTTTCCTCCGGGTACTTAGATGTTTCAGTTCCCCGGGTTCCCCTCCATACGTTATGGATTGGCGTATGGATACATGAGGTTCGCTCATGTGGGTTTCCCCATTCAGAGATCTCCGGATCAATGGATATTTGCTCCTCCCCGAAGCTTATCGCAGCTTATCACGTCTTTCATCGGCCCTTAGTGCCAAGGCATCCGCCCTGTGCTCTTTCTGCTTGACCTTTTACTTAGTATGTCAATGAATCTTCCAGTGGATGATTCGTTGACACTTTCATCACCCTAGCGTAGGTGATGCGGTCGTCGATTCTCATTGCTGATAAATTATATTTATCGATGTCTTCCTATCTAACGTTTTACGTTTGTATCAAGGATATTCGTGTAACTTAAGTAAGTGCACAATCCGGAGAAAAAGGCTGTTGGAAGCTTGCTTCCATAAGGACTTTTTATCAGGGTTGTATATGCGACGCAGTCGCGACCGAGGAACTTTCGTTCCGAGGTGCACTTACGATTACTACACAAATTTACATGTATGCAGTTTTCAAGGTACAATCCTGACTGATATTTTATCAGTCATTTAAAAAGAAAATCTCTTTTCTTCTTAAATCACTGGTAAAACAACCAGTTTATTAACAGCTCTTCCCGGCTGATACGGGTTAGCATCGGACTTATCAAATCTCTTCTGGCTCCACTATGTTTCCGACATAGCTCACTTTCCAATGCCTGTGTTTATGTTCAACAGGTTTCCCTGTTTTTTTCTTTTTAATCTGGCGGCCACCTGCTCTCCCACATCGTCTCCAATGCAGTACCATCGGCCGCTTAGGTCTTAACCGTCGTGTTCGGGATGGGAACGGGTGTTTCCCCCAAGCGCATCGGCACCAGAAATCTTTGAACCTTTTCATCAAAGATTCAACAGTGCTTAAAACTCCTTACTTCTTCTTCCTTAGAAAGGAGGTGATCCAGCCGCACCTTCCGATACGGCTACCTTGTT
>CALEHV010000057.1 GCA_937876465.1 uncultured Bacillota bacterium
ATATGTATGGTAATCCTATTGCATCAAGCGAAATCCTCGAGAGACTAACCACTGGAGATTCAAATACTGAGAGTCAAAGTGCTGTAAATACCAACGTTAACATCAATCATGATTTGGTTTTAGACGATTATTATGATACTGAAGTAATGCGTTATCTTGCTGCGATTTCCATCGAATTGTGTGTTTTTTCTGATGCACAAGCTTTAGCCAACGAATTGATGAAAGATAAAATTCCTGAGTTAGACTATAAAAATCCTGCCCCTTATGTTTTTTATCAATTAAAAATAGAAATGGTCAAACAACATTTTGAACACAACTGTGGCTTGGGATTAGTAGAAACTAAATTTAATGGTGCAAAATATATTACTGATCAGAAAAATGAGATATATAGTTATTGGCAATTTGGATTTGGATCTGCTGATTTTAACAACGAAATAAAGCACCCTAACATAAAAAATAGTGGATGTGGAATCATTTCCGTTTGGAACGCAGTTCAAGCTTTACGAATCGAACCTGAAAATTATCGAAATTGTTTTGATACCTCTTTTATAAGAAACGATTTAAATTTTGCATCGTTAGTATCTTTGTTTGAATTATGTGGTGCTGACTTAGTTTCTGGTTACTTTGGTATTAATCCGATTCCGAAAGATTCTGCTGCGTATGGTGACTGGAAAAAGTGTTTGAACCTGGTGATAGCGGATTTAGTTGTTCAATATGATACAATTTTCAGACCTTTATTAGACACAATTTTAACTTTTTTAGATACTACAATATTACTAAATCCTGTAACAGTTTCATTAACTGCTGGTTTAAGCACGGCTGCATCCGGAATTCTTCATACTCTTGTTGCAGAAGGGCCAAATTTCTTAGCTGCATTTATTGAATGGTACGTAGATTATTTCCAAAACGGCATAAACGAAGTATTAAAACTAATTTTTGGAGATGTAAACATTAAAAGTGCTTCAAATATTCATACTTTTAAAGATCTACTTAATGTTCACGATTATGCAATTGTTACTTTTTGGAATGGTTTAAATACTGATAAAACTATTAATTTTCTAAAAGGAGCCCATTTTGTTTTTATAAAAAGAGACTTTAACAATCAATTTTATTCATTCAACAATCCTGGTTGTATTTCTTACTACTCTTCTTCAGAAATTGAAAAGTTTTTTGGAGATTATGATTGTGGCAGCGGTTGGAATGAAAAACAATTTATTTGGGGTTATACTATTTTTTAGGAGGAAGCAATAAATATGAAGAAAATTATGAATCTAATTACTTTATTGCCTATCACCTTACTTTTTAGTTGTTCAAAATATGTTTCCTCTGATTTTTTTAAAGATTATGAATGGACAAGATGGATTTCTAAAGATGGCAATGTGGAAATTATGGTTGAAGGAAAAGGCGCAACTAGTTATGGTTATGGCATAATCAAACAAATTAGTAGTATTAAGCAGGTTATTTCTATGGATGGTTATGGATTCAATCATGGTTTTTTATATCCTGGTGGAACAGCCAATACAGAAATTTCAAATGATAAAGAATACATTTTGCATGTATTTAATGAAGAAATTGATTTCGTATTAAAGCCAATTAAGATTCTTTCGGAAGAGATTGATTTACGCTATTTTTCGAGTAATTATTTCAATAAAGAAACTTTTTTGAGGTTTAGCATTTTTCAAGCCAAATATTTTCAAGATAATATTACTTTGCAGTTATATACAAAAAAAGAAGATAAAAACATTTTTTTAACAATTTCCGATAATAAGCATTTTACCTTTAAAAAAGACGAACTTATTGCAAAAGGGACATATT
>CALEHV010000058.1 GCA_937876465.1 uncultured Bacillota bacterium
AGTCGTTGCAACATTTTAGATAAAATAAATATGGTTCTACTGCTTCTAAGAAAGGAGGTTTTTATGAAGCAGAAAAAACGTTTAACGGTGGATGATAGAATCAATCTTCAAGCATGCATAGCGAAGAATCTATCCTGGAAAGAAACGAGTAAAATTCTTAGAAAGAATCGTTCAACAATCTATCGAGAACTTAAGAACTATTTTACTATTCGTGACGGAAGGCATTCTTGTGTCCATTGCGTGAAATATGACTATTGCAAAGATATAGGAATCGTTGTCCATCAAGGAATAAATTATGAATGTTTTGAACCGGTCTACTGTTCTAAACTAAGCCATTTCCCATTTGTGTGTAACAATTGTGAAAACAAAAATAAATGTAATCGAGAAAAACGTTATTACGATTGTATTAATGCCGAGAATAAATCTAGAGGAAATAGGGTGGGAACCAGAAAACATAAAAGGATTCCTAAATATGATATCGAAACCATTAATGAAATTGTTTCGCCTCTTATTTTTAAAGGCCAAAGTATTCATCACATTTATGAAACAAACCCAATTCTCAAAACAATTTGTTGTGAAAGAACTATCAGAAGACTCATTTATGATAGATATTTAGAAGCAAAAGCTCATGATTTAGTGAGATATTCAAGGTTTTCTCATAAGACAAGACGTTTAGTTCACGACGATCGTTCCTTAAAAAATATCGAGCGGCTTTTCAAAAGAACATACACAGATTTACAAAGATATCTTAAAAATCATCCAGAAGCTAGAGTTGTTCAATTCGACTCAGTTATAGGCAAAAGAGAAGATAAATATGCGATTCTAACGATTACATTTCCAAAGGAAAGATTTCAATTTGGATTACAAATACTAAAATCAGATCCTGATAGTGTCTATGGGAAACTCCATGATCTTTTTAGTAAACTTGGTTATAGAAAGACAAAAACAATCTTCCCCATCTTATTAGCAGATAACGGTATTGAATTTAGCACATTCCACAATCTTGAGAAGTTTGATATTAGGGTTTATTTTACAAATCCTTATCGTTCAACAGACAAAGCTGAGTGCGAACGTAATCATGAATTTATTCGTTATATTATTCCAAAAAGTAAAACATTAGATGTACTTACCCAGGAAGATATCAATTTAATGTTTTCGCACATCAATTCTTATATCAGAGCATCAAATCAAAATAAAACTCCCTTTGAATTAGCCAAAGAGAGATTTGGATCAGAATTCTTAGAACTTATTGGCATCAAACACGTCGAACCCAATGATGTTGTCTTGAAGCCAAAACTTCTTAAGAAATAAATAAATTCTGAAGCAGTAGAACCATCTATATCAATGCCTGTTGCAATGAATTAGTCACATTTATTGTTACAGTGGTTTTCCTGTGCCTTCATTTTATCAAATCAACTTTCAATATCAATCAAAAAGCAATGATGACAAAGTAGTTGCATCGCATTTTTCACAAAAAAA